>VGOO01000006.1 GCA_016875925.1 Chloroflexota bacterium | reverse complement strand
CCAAACCGCTTGGTCAAATTCTTAACTTCTAGCACTGGCATACTACAAATCCTCCTCTCTCAACTCCCTGCGTGACACCTTGCCAACATCAGTCTTCGGAACTTCGCCCCTGAACTCAACAATCTTTGGTACTTTATAGTGAGCCAGCCTTTCAGATGCATACTTGACTATGTCCTCCTCTGAGACTTTGCCCCTCGCCTCAGTCTCCAGTACCACTATCGCCTTAACTTTCTCACCCACATCCGTATCTGGAACCCCTATGACGCCAGCCTCTTTAACTTGTGGGTGGGCAGCCAGGACTTCCTCTACCTCCCTAGCAAATACGGCAAGGCCCTTATATTTGATCATATCGCGCTTCCTGTCATAGAAATAGAAGTATCCTTCCTCGTCCATCCTGGCCAGGTCCCCGCTTCTGAGCCATTTCTCACCATCGATTTCCACGATCATCTTCTTAGTCTCTTCAGGCTTCTTCCAGTATCCCAATGTTATCTGCGGGCCTCTAACAACAAGTTCTCCTATTTCGCCAACAGGCAGGAATTTCGTTCCCTCAGGGTCCACGATAGCGCCTACAGTATTCGATATAGGAATGCCAAAAGAACCGACCTTTGGCTTGCCATAAGGGCTGATCATGCCCACTGAGCTAGTCTCGGTCATACCCCAGCCTTCATGTATTTTGGCACCGGTTCGCTTTTCCCAGCCTTTGGCTGTATCCTCAAGAAGAGCATCTGCACCGGAGACAAGAACCTTGAGGCGTTTCCAGTTCACCCTGTCAGTTCTATGGTAATCACGCAGGTACTCATACAGCGAAGGGACGCCGTAGAAAATAGTCGCCTTGTAGCTCTCCATCGCATTCAAAATATCATCGAGGTCAGGCGTAGTGAATATGACCAGCATATAGCCCTGCGAGAGGCTCCCCAACATGACTACAGCCTGGCCATAAATATGATAGAAAGGCAAATAGGCCAGAACTATTTCTTTTCCTTCCTCTACCACATCCCCCCAAAACTTGGCACCCAGATGCTTTCCAGCAACGAGATTGTAATGGGTTATCATTGCACCTTTAGGCAGCCCTGTTGTGCCTCCAGTGTAGGGAAGCGTTACCAGGTCCTCTTTTACATTGAACTCTATCTTGGGCGGATTCGGCGGATACTTTTTAATTAACTCCTGAAATTGATAAAACCCTTCACGCTCGAAAATCTCTGGCGGAGGAGCCGCCATCTTCTGATACACCGCCCTGAGCATGCTCTGACCCATGAACTTCTTCAAGCCGGGCAAGTACTCAGCAATGCCAGTCAGAACAACCCTGTCAAGTTTCACACCTGCCCTGTCAACGTTGTCATAGAGAATATCCTGGCAGACAATAGTAGTAGCCCCACTATCTTCGAGTTGGTGCTTGATCTCGGGGCTGACATACAGCGGACTAATTGCAGTCAAGGTAGCCCCAGCCTTGAGAGCACCAAAATAAGCTATAACAAATTGCGGAGAATTAAGCAGGAGCAGAGCAACCCTATCCCCCTTCTTAACACCCAGATCATGCAAAGCAGTTGCAAATCTATCCACATGGTCCCTGAGTTCCTTATAACTTATCTTTCGACCGTAGAACACCAGCGCGGTCCTGTCTTTCCACTTCTCTGTACTTTCGTCGAAGTCATCGACTACCGACATCTGAGGAATTTCGACATCGGCTGGAACCCCCTCAAGATAGAACTTCAACCACGGCCGCGATTCGTAAATTGCTTTGTTGGACTGGTCAGACACAGTAATACCCTCCTATGAAAAATCAGCCAAAATATAGCACATCACGTATAATTTAACAACACCGCGTTCTCATGATTTGATTGATAACTGACACTTGACTGCCGCATAATTTTCTCAATTCCCATTTGTTTAGTGTATAATCAGAAAGCCCTGCACGTGAGGGAAACTTTGGATTCTAGTCCATGTCAAATGTACAGAAGGCAAAACAAATGAGACTAGCAGGAAGAGTAGCCATAGTAACAGGTGGTGATAGAGGCATCGGCAGCGGTATCAGCCTCGCATTAGCAGAGGCCGGTTCCAGCGTGGTCGTATGCTATCGGCGCGATGAAGTTGCAGCCAAAGACATTATAGCTAAGATAGAAGTATTGGGCAGCAAAGCTATGGCATTACAAGCTGATATCACAGACTGTGACAGGGTCAGGGAAATCGTATCAAAAACAGTTGAGACCTTTGGCAAGGTAGACATCCTTATCAATAATGCAGGCATAGCCTCGAGAGGTAAGCACATCCTGGATACCGAGATGGAGGAATTTCAAAGGCTCATGGACGTACATGTTTTCGGAGCGCTGCATTTCACACGTGCAGTGCTGCCGCACATGCGAAAACAGGAGAGAGGCGACATACATTTCATATCCTCCCTTGAAACTACTGCCTGCCTACCCGGACATGGCCCATACGTCATGGCAAAATCAGCCCTGGAGGGAATAGCAAAGGTCCTGGCAAAAGAAGAACTGCAAAACAATATCCGGGTGAACATTATCGCTCCGGGATTGGTCGAAACAGAGATGGGAAGACGATTGGTCAAAGCAAATGTTGGCCGAGATATCAAGGAACTATATCCCACCATGCCATTCAGGCGCGCCTGCCAACCATCAGACATCGGCAATCTCTGCGCTTTCCTCTGTTCTGAAGACGGAGGCTACATTTCTGGTCACACGCTATATATAGACGGCGGGGGCACAATAGGACAAATACTTGTTTGACTCAATACCTAGAAGTCAGGCGCTAGCCCCGATAAGCCTTGAGGGCTAGCTTTGCTCAATCATGCAGTGGACTAAAAGGAGATGCAATGAAAATCATCAAGGGAACAAGGACAGCAACACTCTTGCTTCTAGCCGTTCTGGCACTTAGCTTGATAGCCGCCTGCAGCGGAATATCAAAACCGAAGCTGCTGAAATACACAAATAATGAATACGGCTATTCAATTAGCTACCCCGAAGATTGGCAGGTTGAGGTTGCAGACAAGGGCAAGACATGTTTGCTAACACCAACAGCAGGTTTCACAACGGGAAGCATACGAATAGATGCCATACCATCAGTGCCTATTGAGAGAGCCGCACAAAGCTGGGAAATGGCCATGGGCTCACAGTGGGGCGAGATTACCCGCTACGAGAATAAGAAAATGCAGGGGCAATGGGATTGGTACCTTTCCTACGGATGGGTTACAGAGGAGGGCCTCGAGTTCCAGGGAGAAGCCTACTTCAAGTATACACCAAGCTACGCCTATAAGGTGGACACTGCAGCCCGAGCTAAGGAGTATGACCAATATTCCTTCAACAAAATTATCGCTTCATTCAAGCTATTGGACGAGAGCAACTAACATCCACAAACAATAGACAACCAGGCATTTCCGCCGTAACCTAAAATTGAAATGTGCTCTAGCACGTCGTAATTACCGCGTGGATGCCAACGCACAACCCGATAAGCAGAACTATAAATTCCAGTCTATTCAATTCCCGCTTGCCTGTTGGTATATTGGCTGCTACCTCATCCCTCTGGCTATTTCAATTCTCCGCTGGTTCAGGGTATAATCAGGGGCAGTAAACTTAGAAGATTAGCGCAACAGAGGTCCAACATGAAACCCAAATGCGTATATACAATCACGATGCTTCTGCCCTTGCTGCTACTCGTGGCTTGCACAGTAGATATCCCCACTTATGGCAACGACGCGGTGGTCAAAGTGGCCAGAAATTACAGCCCCGAATGCCCACCACCCACCGAACCTTGCGGCTGAGGGGTAAAACAAAGCATCCAGGCTGGAGGCTTAAACCCTGTTTTCACCGCCGAGTATCTGGGTGACAAAATCTGGAGTGTGAACAAGACATGCCCCGCCAACCCTGATGCTAACGACTATTGGTATTTTTACGAGGACAGCGGCAAGCTATTGGGAGAAGGCAAAACAGTAAGCACAGAAAACGATAAGGCCCGATACGGTTCAATCAAAGACTACTCCGAACGAGCCTACATAACCGTTTTTGAGCTCAAGCATTTCAACTGGGACCGAATTAGATACCTGAACCTAGCGCCAAAAGGCAGTGATACTTCCACCGGTAATGGCTCCGTGGCAGAGCTTCTACCACCCGATGACTTCGTTGATTCCCTACTAACACAATCTGCTAAATGCAATGCCCTGGCTATCAGAGTGTGGGAGGAAAATCCGTTCGCGGAAACAGACGCTGCCGGGAAATACGATGACCCAATGGCTATCACTGAATGGTGGGCTTTATACTATAGGTTTGAATGGGAAATCAGCAAAGCCCAGAGTCTAATAGCAACATTAGAACCGAGTGCTAACAGGATGTTCAATGAGGCAGAGATGTATCTAAGCAATGCTGTGACAGAGCCAAATCCACGATATGTAAATGAACTGCGGCGTACGCACGCTATGTACATAGATAGACTGGAACAGGTCTCGCTGTACTTGGAGCAAGCAAGAGAAGCAGGCTGGAAAATGAAATGCCACATGCTCAGCTCGCCACCAAGAGATTGATGACAATAGAATTTGCACGCGATTGATCTCAATTCTTCTCGAGTTCACGCCCCGGTACGCTAGCCCAACCAAGAGGCAATGCCTAACTATAGCCTGGGCTAGACCTGTTTGCTTGCTGAGGATGCCAAAATTTGACGTCAGTCAAAGCAAAACCACAAACCAAATCGTGGCTGCAGGCTATATATAACAAAGGAGGCACTTCTTGAAGGAAAACACTACGAAAAAGCAAGTCCCAACAAAAGAAGGAATGCTCAAACTTCCAACCAGTCCGAAGGAACAACCATCTCTTCTAGGCAGCAGATGCCGTTCCTGCGGCGAAACTTACTTCATTATAAGAAACCGATGCGAACAATGTCAGAGCGAAGATTTAGAACACATAGAGCTAAGCAGAAGGGGTAAGCTGCACAGCTACTCCATCATGTATTATCCGGCACCACCACCATACAAACCACCCGACCCATTTGTTCCCTATGGCTTGGGCTGGATAGAACTACCCGAGGGACTAGCGGTTCTGTCTCATCTGACAGAAAATAACCCTGAAAAACTGCGCGTGGGCATGGAAATGGAGCTAATCGTCGAGAAACTCGAAGAAGACGAGATGGGTAACGAAGTAATGTATTACAAGTTTCGCCCAGTAAAATAAATAGCCGAGGCGCGAGAACACATAACAGCAAAATCTAACAGGAGGTACTATAAATAAATGGAAGAGGTAGTCTTAGCCGGCGTTGGCATGCACCCCTTTGGAAGATATCGGGAGAAGGACCCGGCAGATATAGCATTGGAAGCTATAACCATGGCACTCAAAGACGCCAACATGACTTTCAAGGACATCCATCTCGCCCTTTGTGGCACAGTCTTGCTCAACAGACCACAGCTCGGAGCTGAGATATTACAAGGCGTGGGGCAGACTGGGATACCTATCTATGACATAAGAGCTGCTTGTGCCACGGGTGGAGCCATGCTCAGGCTCGCCCGAGATGCCATCTCCAGCGGTTCCTGCAATACAGTCTTGGTATTCGGCGTGGATAAACATCAAGGCATGTTCCAAGACCTTGGCGAGCCTTGGCAAAATATACTGGGCATGAAAGCTAGCCCCAGCGCATTCGCCATGGTAGCTCAGAGATACATGTACGAGTACGGAGCTACCGAAGAAGATTTCGCCAGGGTAGCTGTCAAGGCCCACAGGAATGGCCACCTGAATCCATACGCCATGTTCCGTCAGGAATTCACAATAGAGCAAGTCCTGAAGTCTCCTTATGTCGCCTGGCCTTTGCACCTCTACAACTTCTGCTCCCCGGACGATGGCGCAGCAGCAGTGATAGTTTGCAGTAAAAAAGCTGCCAGAAAACATAGCATCTCCCAACCTGTCTACCTGGCAGCGTCGGTAATGGCAACGGCTGATTATCCTTCCCCTATTCTTGAACCAAGCTCTGCTTACAGCATTACCACTAGAAAAAAGGGGCGACCAGTAGTAGTAGCTGCGGGCGAACAGGCTTACAAGGAAGCAGGCATTGGGCCCGAAGACGTTGAAGTCGCCGAAGTGCAAGACACAGAATCAGCACACGAACTGGTCCACATCGAACAACTCGGCCTATGCCGGCCAGGAGAAGCCTACCGCTTGCTCAGAGAGGGCGTGTTTGATATCACCGGCAGACTACCCGTCAATCCGAGTGGTGGAATTCAATGCAAAGGCGAGCCACCGGGAGCTTCAGGCCTAGGACAAGTCTGCGAAATAATGTGGCAGCTCAGAGGACAGGCCGAACCCAGACAGGTCAATAACCCGAAGGTGGGGCTGTCTCAGGTGTTTGGCTGGAACCACATTGGAGGCGTCACGATTCTGAAAAAATAGCATGACCCGATACGGCACGAATGTCTTCAGAGCTACAAACACGAATTTAAACCAAAAGACGTAAGAAGGAGGTTTCAAGCAATGGGTCTAAGAACAGTAGAACAGTATAAGGAAAGCCTCAAAGACGGGCGAGAAGTCTATATGTACGGCGAGAGGGTAAAAGACGTCACCACTCATCGCGCACTGAAAACATGCGTTGACACAATGGCCTTGGACTACGAAGCAGCCGAATTGCCAAAATATAAGGACCTGGCTATCGTATTTGACCCCGAGCTGGGCGAGGAAGTAAGTAGATACTACTACATCCCCAAAACCGGTGAAGACCTGCTGAAAGCAACTGACCTCATTATCGAATTTACCGCCTACGCCGATGGATATATCCCACTGGCTAAAGATATTGGCGCCGATGCGTTGAACGCTATACAAATCACCGCCAATATGATTGGTAACAAAGACTACATCGACCGAATAAACAATTTCCGCAAATACCTCATGAAAGAAGACACTGCCATAGTCTCGGCAGTGACAGACGTCAAGGGGGACAGGTTGCTGCGCCCGTCCGACCCAAAACAGGTGCATCCTGATTTCTACGTCCGCGTAGTGGATAAGAATAGCAAAGGCATCGTCGTCAGGGGTGCCAAGATGCACATCACCGGCGCAGCCTACTCCAACGAGATCTTCGCTATCCCATGCCGGGCCATGACAGAGCAAGACAAGGACTACGCGGTGGCCTTCGCCATCCCCTGCAACACAAAAGGACTGAAGCAGATTTGTCGGCCAGTCAAATCGGAAATCGGGCCGATGGAATTTCCCTGCCCCCGCCCATTAAGAATGCACACTGATTCCCTGATTATCTTTGACGATGTCCTGGTCCCCTGGGAACGTGTCTTCCTTTGTGGCGAGTGGCAACACGCCGGACTAATCGCCCTTCACTTCGGCCTACTGCACCGGCGCACCGGTTGCGCCTATCGAATACCTATATCCGAGATGTTCGTGGGGATGGCATACGCAATAGCCGAATACAACGGCGTGCTCAATGTCCCCCACATCAGAGAGAAACTCACAGACGCAGCGATGTACCTTCAGACACTGAAAGCCCTCACCCGCTCTGCCTGCTTAGATTATGTCATGCACGGCGGGATGCCTGTGCCAAACCCGGTCACTACAAACATTGGCAAATACCACTTCGCCGATAAGTATCATGACCTTGTCAAAGTAATACAAGACATCTCAGGTGGCTCCTTGATTACCAAGCCTACTTACCAAGACTGGCAAAATCCGGAAACGCACGAATATATGAAGAAGTATCTCAGCGGCAAATCCGGTATTCCAGCAGAACACAGACTGCGCATGTACGACCTGATAAGGAGATGGCTTGCCTCGGAATATGAAGTGATGGTACTTCATGGTGAAGGTTCACTCATGACTCAAAGGATGACCATACTCGCTGAGGCCAAAGAGGAACTTCTCAGATGCAAAAAGATCGCTGAAGATATTGCAGGGATTAGCCCTTAGCATAAACCGTCCATCGACAGCAAACGTCTTCCCTGTTCTGTCGTGGAAGTGGCGTTAAAGGCTCGAACTTTATTTCGGGATTGAAGAAGGAGGCATACCATCCCATGATTTTGGGCTCTATCTCAGCACAAATTGGTACTTGCCTCCCTTTTCCTTCTTTCTCTAAGGCATCTAATGTAGGACAATAGGTAACCGTAAAAGTCGCTTTGTTCGGGCTCTCGATTTTCATCTCATACTGGGTCTTCTGACACCAAGGGGTCAACTGTAATGCCTTCATAAAAGCGACCACATCGCGGCCGTTGATATTTAGGGCTTCGGTAATCCTTTTCATTTCATATCTAGCCACTCTTTCCCAAGCTCGCATATCACATGCCAGGGCTTCGTCATTGCCGTGCCTCTCCATAACTGCCAAATACCAGAATCCATCCATGGCAATATAGAGCTGCGAATATACTGTCAGCAACCGCGCCAGGGTATCATGAGAGAAATCGCTAAGTCGCAATTGGGGGGAGAAATCACCACTATAATCTGTCAAGTACGTCAAGATTACCTCCTTACTTGATATGCGCCGTGGAAGACATAACACATCATAAAGGATTACCGCGTGACTCATTGCGCTCAGGAACCAGCAGAACCAACGACTGCATTCCTGGAGATACAAAGGCTCGCCTAACAAAGCGCAAAAGTCAATACTTAGTCACAGCGTTGTTGGCATTACTACAGATTCGCCCCACCATCCAGAACAACAGTGTGACCAGTCATAAAACTTGAGGCATCGGATGCCAGGTAAAGAGCAGTTCTCGCTATCTCTCCGGGCTCCGATATGCGCCTGAGAGGCATTTTAGCTAGCTCTACGTTCAATATCTCTTCGTTACTCCACAACGCCTGGCTGAACCTGGTCTTAACAATGCCAGGTGCAATGGCATTCACCCTGATATTGTTCTGTCCTAGTTCCAAAGCCATAGCCTTAGTCATCATCATAATAGCAGCTTTGCTCATGCAATAGGCAGCCAATCCCGGATCAGGACTAATGCCACCCACAGAAGCCACGTTGATTATGACCCCACCCCCCTGCTTGGCCATCATCTTGGCAGCTGCCTGGCTCAGGAAGAAATACCCCTTAATATTGACATTCATGATTATGTCAAATGGTGGCTCCTCCATATCCAAAACCGAGCACATGATAGGGTTGGCCGCAGCATTATTTACCAAAATGTCAACTCGACCAAATTCCTCTTTCACCCTCTCAACCAAATTCCGCAGTTCGTCCATTTTGGCGTTATGTGCCGAAACTGCCAGACCTCGCCTGCCTACTCCTCTGATCTCCTCGGCTACTTTTTCCAAATCGGCTAGCTTCCGACTGCTGACAATCACATCCGCTCCGGCATCCGCAAATTGCAACGCAATGGCTCTCCCGATACCACGGCTACCTCCGGTAACCAGTGCCACCTTTCCTGCCAAAGAAAGATAAGATGTGTCCATGGTTCATCCTCCTTTTGGTATTTACTTATTTTTTAAAACCCAACAGAACAACCGCCTGTCAGGATTTGGTTCGCACTCAGTGAAACAAAAAATGAAACCATCCACATCGCCACAACCAATTAAAAAGCAACAGCGAAACCGTAATAGTATACGCATTTGTATTTAGTGCTGTCAAAAACGACTATTGACAATAGACACTATACAACAGATAATATATCTGTACGTGCCAACTATTCCCCCCTAAATGAACCACCGAGGGGAAAGGGGCACACAAATCATGATGCATCTTAGCCAAAACAACACGTGCTCATAAATAAAGAGGAGGTGGAATCAAAAAATGTCTGCGCGTAACAAGTTTGCCAATTGCTTCACCATAGCCGTGGCCGCCTTGCTGCTTCTCTCGGTTGCAGCATGTGCCAAGACACCAACAGAACCATCAACACCACCCATAATCATCGGCGCCCCATGTGCCTTAGGCACCATTGCCAAGGATATGTCTAGGGCAGCAATGCTGGCTGCAGATGAGATCAACGCCAAGGAAGGCGGCGTTGTGGTCGACGGCGTCAAACGCCCCATAAAGATAGTCACAGCGGATACCAGAGATCTAGAAGCCGGCATACCGATTCAAGACGTAGTTCTGGCATACAAAGACCTGATCGCCAAACACAAGCCGATAGCGCTGGTAGCCGGCCCAATCAGAACCGAAGCACAGATGGCAGTCATGCAAAACATAGCAGAAGATAGAATAATCTGCATATTTGGCGGCGGTGTAAACCTAGCCTTTTCCAGAAATGTCTTTGCGGATCAAAAAAAATTCAAGTATATGTTCAAGAACAGCCCTACAAACGTCGACCTGGCTATGGACCTGGTGAAAGCCATGGAACAGATACAAAGCAAACTGGGATACAACACGGTATTCTTTCTCGTTGAAGACGTCGATTTTGCCAAAGCGGCTGAACCGGTAGTCGCATCACTGCTGGAACAAAGAGGTTGGGAAGTCAAGGGCAGTGTGCACACACCGCTGGGGATGACCGACTACTCCGCAGCACTGCTAAAGTTCAAGGAAAGCGGCGCCCAAGTAGGCTTCTATATCTATTCTTCCGAAGCAGCACCTTTAGCCAAGCAGTACACGGCGATGCGGATTCCAGCCATGCTGGTTGGAGTCTGCGACCCACTGGGAGGGCCTGGTGCATGGGAGGCCACCCAGGGTGCGGTCAAGGGCATGGTCAACTATATCTCAGGTGCAGGCAACATAGCTGTGCCTAAGATGCCAAAAACAGTTGAATTCCAAAATAATTATAAGAAGAAATTCAAGGAACTACCACAGATTACTCTTGGCTGTTCGCAAAGCTATGATGCCGTTTATCTAATAGTCGACGCCATCAATCGGGCAGGCGGCAGCACAGACCCCGACAAATTGGCTGACGCTCTCGTTGCAACCAACTATGCTGGCGTGCTGGGACAGTACAAGTTCCCAGCGGACAGACACCAAGCCACCTACGGAGACAATCCCGCAAACTTCTTGGTAGGTGTTGCGTTTCAGTGGCAAGACGGGAAGAGAGTACCCGTATTCCCGGAGTCGATAGCAGACGGCACGATACAACCAATTAAGTGACAGCGGCCGTACTTGAAAATACGCCATGAAAAGTGGGCATGTACGGCTTCATGGTTGTGCATGCCCTCGGCTATCTACTAATGATACTCTTGGTCTGGCGCCTGAACGAATGAGCTTACAACTCAATGCCAGAGAACTCTGAAGTAAACTTGCCTTAAGGCCTCAGCAAGAGTCTACGGAAAGACCATATGTTAGGAGTACTTCTATTCGGGCTAACAAATAGCATGGGGCTGGCCCTCGCCGCCTTAGGATTCAGTTTCGTCTTCGGCATAAGCGGCATTGCCAATTTCGCCTACGGCGCATTTTACCTGCTTGGAGGCTTTATAACCTATATCCTCCTCAACTCAGCAGGGTTTCCACATTGGGTATCCGCAGTAATCTCAATGGTAACCATATTTTTCTTGGGTACACTCATGTACAAAGTCGCCATACAGCGTATCAGGGGAGCAATGCTCTCAGAAGTCATAGTGACCATGGGGCTCGGCGTAACAATCATCGAAATTTTGCGCTGGTCTGGCTATGTAAGACACAATCAGTATTTACCTTCTTTTGTGCCAGGCAGTATCACGATTGGAGGTTTGGGTATTGAGTATCAACGCCTGATAATAGTCGGCATAGGTGCAATTCTATTCTTGCTGCTCTGGCTCCTTACTCGCTACACTAAAATCGGCTTGGCTCTCAGGGCTATGTCCCAGGATGAACTTACTGCCCTTTCGCTGGGCATAAACAATGACAGGATTGCCATGTTGGCTATGGGCATCGGCTCGCTGCTTGCAGTAGTAGCTGCCCTGGCAATAATCCCATTGGGACTACTGAACATAGAAGGTGCCTATGAAATACTGATCTTTGCGCTCGCCGTGGGCGTACTTGGAGGACTTGGAAGCACGACAGGAATAATAGTTGGCGCTTTTGTACTAGGATACACTCAAAGCATCGCATCTACAGTCCTGGGACCCAAGTGGATGATGGTAGTCACCTTCCTGGCCATTGTGCTCGTCCTGCTGATCAAACCTTCCGGCATCTTTGGGAAGCAAAAGGAACTCGAGGAAAGGGTATAAAGTGCCTAAAGAAGATACTGGGCAATTCCGCCGCGAGAGGATTGACAGAGGCATCTATGCGCGGTCCAGCGATATATTTGCCTTATCCTCATGGCGAGAAATGAATTATCTGTTGTTACCACGCATACTCCCCGTGGTGATTTTGCTGGCGATGCCTCTGGCACTAGAATTAGCCGGCAACGAATACTGGGCGAAAGTAATGGTAATCCTGGCTATCATGGGAATCATGGCTATGAGTTGGGATCTCCTGCGCATGGCCGGAATGTTCTCGCTAGGCCAGGGTTTATTTTTCGGTTTAGGCAGTTATGTAGCCGCCAGCTTAAATCACTATCTGGAATGGCCAATCATCCTCACCATACCCATCGGAACTATCGCCGGAGCCATACTGGGCACGGTGCTATTGCTGGGGACGCTCAAGCTAAGAGGTATATACTTCGCCATGGTCACCCTCGCTTTCCCCCTACTGCTGGTCAGGGCAATACAGGCAACCAACTTTATGGGCGGAACTGAAGGTGTAAAAGCTGCTGCCTTCCCAGATTACTGGACCATAGCCTATCTAGCGATTGCAGCGCTGCTTGTATGCTTCTTTGGCCTGCGCAGATTGATGAACTCGGACTGGGGATTGGTAGCCAGAGCCATAGGCCAGGATGATATAGCAGTCACAGCTTCCGGCATCGATGTAACATGGCGTAAAATACAAGTGCTATTTATTGCTAGCGGCATTGCTGCCTTCGCTGGAACCTTGATGACCCATTTCCTCATGTATGCCGGCTTATCCAACTTCTCCCTCGAATACTCGATACTACCTGTAGCCAGTGTGGTTATAGGGGGCAGCGGCAACTTCGCCGGGGCATTGTTGGGTTCATCACTACTCACGCTGGCCACCGAAGCGCTGCGAGCTTTGGGTGCCCTTAGGATTGCCATATACAGCCTGCTCATGGTTTTCTTTGCCCTGATGGTTAGGGAAGGCATCTTCCCATATCTCGAGCGTCGATACCATCAATTCGAGAGGAAGGTGAAGGTAGATTGAGCGCAGAACCCATCTTAAAAGTAACAGGGCTGAGCAAGCATTTTGGCGGCGTAACAGCAGTCGACAATGTTAGCTTCGAGCTAAAGGAGGGGGAATTCCTTGGCATTATTGGCCCAAACGGGGCTGGCAAGACAACACTACTCAACCTGATAACAGGTTTCCTGAAGCCAGACTCCGGCAAGGTCTATTACCGCGGCAAGAACATAACAGCTCTCAAGCCACATAAAATCTGCGAGTTAGGTATGGCACGCACCCTGCAAATGGTCAGACCATTCTACAATCTCCCGGCTTTCAAGAACGTTATTATCCCATTATGTTCCCCTCGCTCCCTTAAGTTTTCTGGCTCCCAATACGGTGAGAGAGACGATATCGCCCTTGATTATCTGGAGGAAGTAGGCTTTGAACGCGACTCGTCAGTACCATATAAGCCGGCAGGTGTCCTCCCGCACGGCTATGTGAAACGCCTGGAATTAGCGCGTGCCCTGGCGATGCAACCCGACCTCTTGCTTCTTGACGAGCTTTTCTCTGGCATGAGCATGTCCGAGGTCGCAAGCACCATGTTCATCATCGAAAGGCTCCGTGCGAAAGGCATGAGCATAATTATGGTGGAGCACAGAGTAAAAGAATTAGTCAGAGTTGCAGATCGCCTGCTTCTGCTGAACTTTGGCGCAAAGATAGTCGAAGGCAAACCAATCGACGTGATAAGTTCGCGCGAGGCGGTTGAAGCATACCTCGGTAGCAGTCAGGAGGTAGAGTAGCCGTGTCGTCCATGCTTGAAGTGAGAAACCTAATGGTGTTCTACGAGAACTCCCTCGCCCTTAACAACCTGAGCTTCCAAGTGAACCAGGAGGAGATTATTGGAATACTAGGTTCCAACTCTGCAGGTAAGAGTACACTGATGTACACACTGTCAGGCCTGATCTTTCGCCTAAAGGAAGTCGAAGAACGCAAGGGCGGAGTCAGAATCGAGGTAATGGGCGAGATAAAGTTCGAGGGCGAAGACATACTCCATCTCAGCGCTCCAGACAGAGTCAAAAGGGGAATTATCTTAACCCAGGAACGCCATCCGGTATTCAAGGACTTCAATGTGACGGAAAATCTGAAAGTAGCCACTTACACAACCAAGAAAAGTACACAAGACGATATCAGCCGAGTATTCAAGATTTTCCCGGCGCTGGAAAAGTTGAAATCGAGGAAGGCCGGATTACTCAGTGGCGGCGAGCAACAGATGCTCTCCATCAGCATGGCACTAATGGCCAAACCACGCCTATTATTGCTGGATGAACCGCTCTTAGGATTAAGCCCTCTTTTGCAGGTAGAATTAGTTCAGGCAATAAAAAGAACACGTGATGAAGGCGTCACTATGCTGGTATCTGAACAATTCGCACGCCCCCTACTGCCAGTCATCGACAGAGGTTATATTGTAGAAAACGGAATGCTCGTCCTGTCCGGCACTGGCCGGGAGTTGTCACAGAATCCAGAGGTAAAAGCAGCTTATTTCGGAGTCTAGTTTAATGTCCTCACAAAATATATGGTCAGCCTTTGAAGAAAACGTTAAAAAAGCACCGCATAAAGCGGCGGCCATTTACTTAGGCACCAGATATTCCTACCTGCTACTGAAACGGAACGCTGACGCCTTCGCTGCGGCATTATCCAGTATGGGAGTAAAGAAAGGAGACAGGGTTGTCATCTACGCCCCTAACTCCCCACAATGGATGATTGCATTTCTGGGTATTCAGCGTATCGGAGCTGTTGCAGTCCCTATCACGCCTATCTATACGCCGCCAGACGTTAGCTTCATATGCAACAACTGCGAGGCCAAATTGATACTTTGCGCAGACTCCAACCTAGGCTATGTCATCCAGGTGCTACCCCAGACAAAACTTGAACATGTCATAGTTACCGGGGTTGCTGAGCTTTTGCCAACCTGGAAGAGATTCATCGGCAAAGCATTCGACAAAATACCAGGAGGCAGAATTCCCTCATCAGACAAGATATCAACCTTTAGACAAACGCTGAAAGCCGGGCACAGATACACCCCACCTGATACAACGAGTGAAGGAGAGGAAACCTGCGCCATAATGTATACTGGTGGAACGACCGGATTCCCCAAAGGTGTCCCTATATCACACTCTGCTATTCTGGAAAACATCTACTGGGTTAAGAAGGCAAAAGAACCAGTTATCCCAGCAGATGGCGATGTCGTGCTACAAGGTGCCCCGCTATTCCATATTCTAGGCCTCGGTGGAGGTCTGATCTGCCCACTTTGCATCGGCGGTGACACGGTTCTACTGCCACCAAGAGTAAACTTGGACGGCCTCATGGACTGGACTCAAAGATATAATGCAACCTCCCTATTTGCGGTCCCGTCCTTTTATCGAATGGTCCTGGAGCATGACAGGGCAGACCAATACGACCTGACTTCCCTCCAGTATTGCCTCACCGGAGGCGATGTGGTCCCTGTCGAACTGCACAAGCGATGGTTTGACAAATACAGAAAACCTCTATATCAAGCCTACGGTATCACCGAGGCTGCAGGCGCAGTATCGCTCTCATTTGCCGATGAGGAGACCCCTGAAGGCTCTGCTGGAAGAATACTGCCCTGTAATGAGGCAAAGCTGGTCATCCCCGGAACTCTGGAGTCTGTGCCGAAAGGCGAGCCCGGCGAACTCCTGCTCAGCTCCAAATACGGCCCCAAGCACTATTGGAATAGCCCCGAAGACACACGGGAAAGCTTTGTAGAGGCTGACGGCAAAATATGGTATAGAACCAAAGACATCATCTTTATCGATGACAAGGGATATCTGTTCTTCGTAGATAGAGAGGCAGACCTCATAAAGCACAAGGGCTACCGCATAGCTGCCGCTGAAATAGAGCGAGTATTGCAAGAACATCCAGCCGTCATTGCCGCCTGCGCCGTTGGCGTACCGGACGCCAGAGTAGGAGAGAGAATCAAAGCATTCGCCGTGCTCAAAGAAGATGTCAGAGGGCTCAGCGCTCAGGAGCTAATAAGCTGGTGCAGAGGCAAGCTTGCGCCCTACAAGGTCCCTGAATATATCGAGTTCCGTGATTCCTTGCCTAAGTCCAAGGTAGGAAAACTGCTGCGGCGCGAAGTCCGCAGCTACGAGCGCAAAAAGGTGGAGGAATCTTGATTGAGGGATGGCCTGACCATGTTGATTCGCCAGTTGTTCCCGGCAATATTCGAGAGCTGACATATTTCCCATGCAATATCGAATGTGATAGTCCGCATTCTCAAATTGCCCTGAATACATTGATATGTGATAATACAAGCCCGCGCTAGCCAGCAATGCCACAAACATAAATCTAGAAGGAGGAAAATAATATCGTGGCTTCAAAGAATTACGATGCTATTGTAGTCGGGTCCGGTGTCGGTGGATTGGGAACTGCAGCTATTTTAGCCGCTCAAGAGAAGAAGAGGGTTCTAGTACTGGAAAAGGAGTCCTTTATTGGTGGACGTATCCTAAGTTTCTATGGCAAGGATAACAAAATCTGGATTATTGATAAGCCATATGAATACAAGGATTTTACCAAAGCGCTTGGAAGCACCGGTACCTGGATCACGCACGCAAAACCTGACTTCGAAACACTAATCAAGCAGGGTATGTTTAATAATTCTAGTTGCGATGGGGGGCATGGCCTGTTCTGGGGCGATAAAAGCAGGACCAGCTTCCTTTGTAGATTCTTAGGGTATCCCATCTGGATGAAAACAAACAAGGGATACGCCATAGTAGATAACAAGGACCACACGAAATGGTATCAGGTAGAGCACGGTAAGCCCTACCAATGGATGAGCGATGGCGGCAAAGAGGCCAGAAGATTGCTCCGGGACATGGCAACAATGTCATTTGAACAAATAGAACAATCAAGGGAATCACTCGGTGATTTCCTCAAGGCAAGGAATTGCAGCGAAGAGAACTGGATTTATATCAGGAACCTGGCTGGTTCACAGACCGCTATGGCTGACCCATTCGATATGCACGTCCGCGACTTCTTGAAATATCAGGCGATAGCAAAAGATATCCAGATGACGTTGGTGACAGGCTCAGTCGCTACGATAGATGCCGGCATTGGCATCCTGGACATCGCAGTCCAGTTGAGCAAGGCTATAAAGTCAAATGGCGGCGACGTATGGACTGACTCAGGCGTTGAAGAAGTCATCATCGAGAATAAGAGGGTAAAGGCAGTCAAGATAAAGACCGAGAAAGGAATCGAGACGATTGATGCGCCCATAGTTGTATGCAATATCCCCCCCAAGCATGCTTTCAAGGTCATCCCTGAGAAAAATTTCCCGGCTGATTTCGCCAAGGAAGTCAAGGAGAAATACTATATACCTGGGCTTTTGACGGGGTTCTATTACTCTGAAAAAAGAGACTGGTTTCGAGAAAAGGGCATTGACCCTAGGAGTTTCACATTCTTGAACGGCGTCTGCCCGCAGAAGAAGGGCCTTGAAATGCTTGACTTCGTCATGTCCAGCTTCTCGTGGTGGGCCAATGTCTGTCCTTCAGGGATTAACAGCATGCTGTTCTCCATCCCACTTATGCGCGAGGAAATGCATGATAAGAACAAGGTTAATGCCTGCATCGCCGAGGCTGAGCAGTTCCTCACAGAAAATTGGCCAACCTGGAAAAAGGACACCCTTTTCTCCTTCTGGACAGCCGGGGCAGAGGCTTATGGGCATTGGAGACCAATCGGCAAAGAAAGACCTGACAACAAATGCCCGTGGGTGGACGGCTTGTATTTTGTGGGCGACCAGTACGGTGAAAAGGTGTGGGGTGGCGGCGTTGACGGTGCCGCCTTATCAGCCGCTCTTTGCGCAGATGCTATTACTGGTAAAGACTACGAGAAACAGATATTCCCCGAATATCACAGGTCATCCTGGTAGCCCTGAGCACACAGGTCAGAGTACTAAAATTGTGGAACCAGCCTCCAGCCATAAGCAGGCTGGAGGCTGACAGCATAGTTTACCACCAAAGGCTTCCGCTTATTTATTATTTGTCGGCTACAGAAGGAGACGGATATGGACTTCAAGTTTACTGAACAGCAAGAAATGCTAAGAGCTATGGTACGGGAGTTCGTTGAAAAAGAATGTCCCAAGCATCTAGTCCGAAAGTGGGACGAGGAGAAGAAGTTCCCTCTTGAGGTTTTTCACAAGTTAATGTCTCTTGGCCTGTCAGGAGTAGCCATACCGACCAAGTATGGTGGTATGGGAGGTTCCATCATTGATTATGCCATTGTTTGCGAGGAATTAGCCAGGTCAGGCTCGTGGGGGTTAGGCTCTTATTTCAATGCAGTAGTCATGTATGGGGCTGATATAATCCTCAACTGCGGCAACGAGGAGCAGAAACAATTATTCCTACCCAAATTCGCAAAAGGTGAGATGCGTTTTGCCTATGGCATAACTGAGCCAGATTCAGGCTCTGACGCTGCTGCCGCCAAGACTAGTGCAATCGACATGGGTGACCATTTCGTTCTCAACGGCACAAAAATGTTCATTACCCTCGGAGACGACGTTGATTATACCGTGACACTAGCCAGGACAGATAAGAATTTGCCCAAGCACAAGGGTCTAAGCCTGCTTCTAGTTGATACCAAATCTAAAGGATACAGCGCAAAGCCGTTAAAGAAGATAGCAGGCTATACTGACACAACCTGTGAGCTTGTTTTTGACAACGTGATTGTCCCCAAGAGTATGGTGCTTGGTGGCCCAGAGATGATAAATCACGGGTGGGAGTTGCTGCTCAGAACCCTTGAGATCGAGCACCTGCTGGTTGCTGCCAATGCTTTAGGCTACGCTCAGGTAGCTTTCGATGACTCTCTCCAATATGCCAAGGACAGGCATGCATTTGGCCAACCGATAGGCAAGTTTCAGGCTATAAGCCATATGCTAGCAGAAATGGCAGCCGACCTGCACCTAGCGCGATTAGCCGTTTACCACCTTGCGTGGCTGAAGGCAAATGACATGCCCTGCTACAAGGAATCGTGCATTACCAAATTAGTAGCCACTGAATGTTGGACGAAAATTGCCTTGCGCGGCATGGAAATACTTGGCGGCTACAGCCTCACGATGGACTTCGACATGCAAAGATATTTAAGGGATTCGTTTATCTTGCTCATCGGTGGCGGAACCAAGCAAATCCAAAAAAACATGATAGCTCGTGCCCTGGGTTTGTAATATCAGAAACTAGCAGCGACAGATTTAGCTACATTCTCAGCTTCAACCATGATTCGCTGAAGTAAGTCACGGCATGTTGGTATATCGTGTAATCTGCCTGCCACTTGGCCACTCGGTATAATGCCATCCTTAACTTTTCCTTCTGCAAGCGTTTCCCTGATGTTCGAGCACCCGCACACAAACTGCATCAATGGTATTTTGTAGCGCATAAGTTCCCTGGAACCTTCCCAAAGCTCTTTGTACGAGCTCTTGAAAGCGCTCTTCATACTGAAGATACTGGGCAATATCTCCCACGGTCTTGACCACCATCCCTTATAGTTCTTCAACCCCTCACCTGGTATACTCCTTAAGCGCAACCCATCGTAACGGAAGGAGACAATAGCATCTTCTTCCTGTGCCGCTACCAGAGCTTTCTTGATGTTTTCATCAACAGGACATTCCACCGTGGCACAAAACCTGCTGCCCATAGCAATACCATCTGCCCCCAAGGCAAGAGCAGCCACCAGCCCCCTACCATCGCAAAGGCCACCAGCCGCCACAATGGGTATCTTCACAATCTCGGCCACCTTGGGCAATAGAACCGTCGTAGCTATATACCCCACATGGCCCCCACCCTCAAAACCGTGTACCACAATCGCATCTGCACCCTCCCTCTCCATCATAATCGCTTGCTTGGCGCTGCCGACAGTGGGCATAAAAATCATACCCGCCGGCTTCTTCACTCCTAGAAGCTTGAATGGATTCCCCAGACCATGGCTGAATACCGGAACCTCCTCTTCCAAAATCACCTTGCAGAAATCCTTGTAACCAGGAGTGTATGGAACCAGGTTAACGCCGAAGGGCTTACTGGTAAGTTCTCGTACCTTTCTTATATTTGCCCGAACTTCCTCTGGCGTCTGGTCACTGCAAGTTAGGATGCCCAACCCACCAGCTTCAGAAACAGCCGCCACCAGTGGTAGATAGGAAACAAAGGTCATCCCTGCCTGAATAATTGGATACTCGATGCCCAACAACTCAGTTATTCGTGTCTTCATTTCTAGACCCCCTTAAATACGGCAAAAGACTTCGAGTATTGCTGTGAATATAATGCTCGCCTAGCAGGAAGGATATCGGGGTGGGCGGATTCGAACCGCCGACCACCTGAACCCCATTCAGGTGCGCTACCAGGCTGCGCTACACCCCGTGGTTTGGTATGCAGCAATATGTTATCATAAGTAGCCAAATTGTAACAATAAGAACCGCAATCGCCATCACGTTAAGGAAAGGACTTTAAGCCTTGGCTAAGAAACACAAAAAAACAGAAACTCAGCGAGTGCCAACCAAACGTGAGCTCTCGCGACGGCAGCGCCAGCAGAAATTACAACGGATCATCACTTTTGTCGGCCTTGCATTCTTTGCCGCCATACTGGGGTTTATAGGCTGGGGATACTATACATACCAAGTTAAACCACTCAATCAACCAGTGCTCAAAGTGAATGACCGCACCTTCAACATGGGCTACTTCTCAAAGGCCATGGGATTATACAGCATAGGCAATGACCAATCCCAAATTCCTCTTTTTGCTGACATAACTATAGGTAGATTGGAGACAAGCGAACTCGTAAGGCAGGGTGCCCCAAGTCTGGGGATCTCTGTCAGCAGCGACGATGTAAAACGCCTGATTGAAACGGCTGGTTTACCAGACAATGCCACTATCAGAGAAGTCATCGCGGGCGAATTGTTGACAGCTAAAGTACTAAACGAATACTTCGCTAACAAGGTGCCGACTAACTGTGAACAGGCTAGGGTGGAAGCTATGCTGCTGGAAAGTAAAGAGAATGCAGATAAAATAGCAGCTCGGTTAGCAGCCGGAGACAATTTCACAGCCCTAGCCATGGACTTCTCTGTAGAGTCGACAACCAAAGCTAAAGGTGGCAATCTAGGCTGGTTGCCAAGAGGTTACTCAAAACTAGTTCTTGAGAACTTAGGCGACTCAATGATTGAAGAGATAG
Organism: Chloroflexota bacterium; assembly: GCA_016875925.1. Classification (GTDB taxonomy): domain Bacteria; phylum Chloroflexota; class Dehalococcoidia; order GIF9; family UBA5629; genus VGOF01. Next base: position 10,680 of record VGOO01000006.1, on the reverse strand, counting down.
CCGACAGTCTTAAACCAGGAATGATAAGCCAACCAGTTTACGACAAGTCCGTCAAAAAACGTCTCGGTTACTGGATTATCGAAGCTCTGGAAAAAGATGAGGAGAAAGGGCTCCACGTCAGAGGAATTCTCGTCGGCACCGAAGAAGAGGCTAAAGACATAAAGAATAGCTTGCAACAGGGCAACGACTTCGCTACACTCGTCAGAAATCACTCCCTACACCAAGAAAGCAAGGAGCAGAACGGCGACTTAGGATGGTTCAAACAGCCGAAATTGTATGAAAAAGACCAAATAAGAGACACTGTCACTATAGCTATTTCAGAAATGGAGCCTGGGGACCTAAGCTACCCCATCACTGACTTCAATGTCCAGACCCCGGGAGGCTACTGGCTGGTGAGAGTCCTGGAGAGAGACACCAGAGATTTAGATGAGGACACGGAAAACGCAATCAAATCCAAGATGTTCGAAGCCTGGTTGGAGTCACAAAAAGAAAACAGCAATGTAGAGTACCTGCTAGACGCAAAAAAGAAGAATTGGGCAATAGCATGGGTACGCAAGAACGCCCAACTGCAGGAGCAACCAAAATGAGCAAAAAGAGTATCGGTATTGGCCTCACTGGACTGGGTGTTATTGGCAGTGGCACAGCCAAAGTGTTGCTGGGAAAACCGGAATCTCTGGCAAGAAGCACTGGTAGCCAATTGGAACTAAAAAGGATCGTTGAAATAGACACCACTAAGCACGGCGCCATGAACATACCCCCCAACCTTTTTACAACCAAGTTCTCAGACTTGCTCAACGACCCTGACATAGACATCGTTATTGAGCTTATCGGTGGTGAACATCCAGCCTTCGAATACATCAAGGAGGCACTGTCACACGGCAAGCATGTGGTCACCGCCAACAAAGAGGTGATGTCCAAGCACTGGAGCGAACTCCTGTCGCTCGCTCGACAACGCAATGTAGCCCTGCGCTACGAAGCCAGCGTCGGCGGCGGAATACCATTAATAGCCCCTTTCCAGGAAGACCTGATAGCCAATGATATTTCTGCCATATATGCCATCGTGAACGGAACCACGAACTACATTCTGACCCAAATGGCAAGGGAGGGAACGGATTTTGCCGTCGCCCTGAAACAAGCGCAAGAGTTAGGATATGCCGAAGCTGACCCCAGCAAGGACATAGATGGCGTTGATGCCGCCTACAAACTCGCCATTCTAGCTACTATTGCCTTCGGTACCGAGATCACACCAGATAAAGTCTACAACGAGGGCATTTCACGCCTCCAATCCCGCGATTTTCGCTACGCCAAGGAGCTTGGCTACGCCATAAAGCTCCTGGCTATCGCTAAACGAATAGATAACTCCATCGAAGCTCGCGTTCATCCCGTGTTCATCCCGGAAGACTTCCTCCTTGCTAAAGTTGATGGTGTGTACAATGCCATTGACGTCGAGGGTGACTTGGTAGGCAAGCTAATTTTCTACGGACAGGGAGCTGGCCCTTCGGCAACTTCCAGCGCTGTGGTAGCTGATATTGTCAGCATCGCCCAAGACATCAACCGTGGTACCATCACATTGCCCAAACTACCATCAGCCAAAGGGCGAACCGTTAAGCCAATGTCCGAAATAGAAACACGCTACTATATGCGGATGAGCGTAGCTGATAAGGCAGGAGTTCTAGCCCAGATATCCAGGGTCCTGGGAGACCACAATATCAGCATCTCTTCAGTAATCCAAAAAGAGAGCGACCCCTCTACACAGCTTGCCGAAATTGTGATAATGACGCACCGCGCTAAGGAGAAAGCGGTGCAGCAATCCCTAGAAGAGACACAACATCTGTCTGTAGTCAAAGAAATCAACAATTTTGTCAGGGTAGAAGCCTGACCGCAAGACAATGATAGAAGGAGTTCTCTCCAGATACCGCAACTTCCTGCCCATCACCCCCCAAACACCCATCATCACACTTGGCGAAGGCGATACACCACTGGTCAGATCTGTAGTGCTGGAGAAAGAAATTGGCTGCGGTGAGCTTTACTTCAAGCTGGAGGGCTGCAACCCCACCGGTTCATTCAAAGACCGAGGCATGGTAGTAGCCATAGCGAAAGCAGTAGAGTCCGGAAGCTCCACCGCAATATGCGCTTCTACTGGCAATACCAGCGCATCAGCCGCCGCCTATGGAGCTCGCTTTGGCCTCAAAGTCGTCGTGGTCATCCCAAAAGGCAAAATCGCAATGGGCAAATTGGCACAAGCTATTGCCTACGGAGCCAAAATTATCGCCATACAGGGTAATTTTGACCAGGCGCTGCAGGTAGTTCGCAACCTTGCCGCTAAGCACCCCATTACTTTGGTGAACTCATTAAATCCTTACCGCATAGAAGGGCAAAAGACCGCAGCATTTGAGACGGTGGATGACTTGGGAGATGCGCCCGAATATTTCTTTATTCCTGTGGGCAACGCTGGAAACATTACCGCTTACTGGAAAGGATTTCGCGAATACAAAGAGGCGGGGAAGTCAACCCAAACCCCAAAGATGATGGGCTTCCAGGCGGCAGGGGCAGCGCCAATAGTGAAGGGAAAACCAATTGACAAGCCCAAGACCATAGCCACAGCCATCCGTATCGGCAACCCCGCTAGTTGGAAAGGAGCTACTGCAGCTCGAGATGAATCCGGCGGGGTCATAGACAGCGTGAGTGACAACGAGATATTGCATGCCTACAAGCTGCTAGCGAGCAGAGAAGGAGTCTTTGGCGAGCCGGCATCGGCAGCCTCGGTAGCTGGCCTCATTAAAATGGCCAGGCAAGGGCTGAAACTGGCAAACAAGAGAGTAGTCTGCATCATCACCGGGACAGGGCTGAAAGACCCAAGCCTGCCCGCCAAGTTCATGGAACCATTCACAGAGCTACCGCCCGACTCAAAAGAAATCGAACGCGCTCTTGGCTGGGTCTGACGCAGTCATATAGCAGAGGAGATCACCATGGTTGACCAGAACAAGATCAAGACAGCAGCACTTGCCATGATAAGAGCCATCGGCGATGACCCAAACAGGGAAGGACTGCAAGACACACCCCGACGCATCGCTGAGATGTACGCTGAGCTATTTGCAGGATTCGACATGGATGCAAAGGCAGAATTAGCGGTGGGCTTTGAAGTAGGCCACGATGAAATGGTGATCCTCAGGGACATACCATTCTACTCCATGTGTGAACACCACTTGCTGCCATTCTATGGCGTGGCACACGTAGGATACATTCCCAACGAAGGTGGGCGAGTAGTAGGTGTAAGCAAACTAGCACGCGTGGTAGAGATTTTTGCCAAACGCCTCCAGCTCCAGGAAAGAATGACCACTCAAATAGCCGATGCCATTATGAATGCGCTTCAGCCCAAGGGAGTAGCCGTGGTTATCCAGGCAGAGCACTTGTGCATGACCATGCGCGGCATTAAAAAACCAGGCAGCAATGTCGTCACTTCAGCCACAAGGGGACTATTCCGGAGTAGAGCAGCCACGCGGGCTGAGTTCATGTCCCTGCTACAGGGAAAATAAAATCATTCATGACGCAGTGATTCTATGGGATCAAGCCTCGCAGCCCTGAAAGCGGGATAGAAACCAGAAGCCAGACCTACGAAGACAGCTACCGAAAGGGCGATTATAACTATATCAACCGACATCGGAGCACTAACAGTCATAGTACCGACTTTCGCCCCTGTAACCAGCCGTGTGCCCAGGAAAGCCAACATCAACCCAATGACGCCACCGGTCGCGCTCAACATTGCAGATTCCACCAAAAACTGGCTCAAGATATCACGCCTTTTAGCTCCGACTGCTTTGCGTATGCCTATCTCTCGAGTCCGTTCCGTAACAGAAACCAACATTATATTCATAATCCCAATGCCGCCAACAAGCAACGAAATAGCCCCAACGCTGCCCAGAAATACCTGGAAGATTCCTATTACCTGTAGCATCCGATTGATGATTTCCCGCATATCGATGACATTGAAGTCATCGTCGTCGCCCTCCCTGATACGGTGCCGTTGCCTTAGTATCGACGTGACCTGCTCCTTCGCTTCATCTACAGAATCGGGATCGAACGCCTTGACGGCAATAGTCTGTACTGGCCGCCCCTTCACTGTAGTAGTACCCGTAATTCTCGCTTGGTAGGTCGACAATGGAATCAACACGAAATCATCCGCCGTTCCTATCATCCCGCCCTTTTCTTCCATCACACCTATGACTCTCAACTTCCGCCCAGCCACTCTTATATAGTTGTCTAGAGGATCAGAATCCCCAAAAATGTCTTTCGCTGTTCTGTAACCCAGCAACACAACATCTGCGGTCCTCTTCAAATCTTCTTCAGAGAGAAATCTGCCGCTTGCCACAGGGTAGCTAATTATGCGATCGATATTAGGGATAGCCCCTCGGATTGCAGTTACAGTATCCTTATTGCCATAGCTAACCCTGCCTCTCGTCTCACATATCGGGCTGACTATCTCTACTGCCGTTGCCAGGTGACTGCCGGCGATAGCTTCAGCATCCTCCATGGTAAGATTGTTAATGCCGCCAGTAATCTCGCTACTTAAGCGAGTAGCATTCATTATGTAAATGGCGTTGGCGCCCATACCTTCAAAGATGCGTCGCATATTTGCCATATGCCCCCTGCCAAAAGACACCAGGAAAACTACAGCGCTAATGCCAATCACGATGCCCAGGATAGTCAGCCCTGACCGCATCTTGTTGCTGTACAGCGATTGCCACGAAGCGATGACGCTTTCCCAGATACTCATCTCATTGTCTCATTCACGATTTTTCCATCTCTGAGGTAGATGGTGCGTTTCGTATACTTGGCGATATCCTCTTCATGTGTCACCAGCACGATGGTAATACCCTTTTGATTCAGCTCTTGCAGCAGGGTCATGATGCCCTGGCTGGTATGCGTATCCAGGTTTCCTGTTGGCTCATCAGCCAGGATAACGGTTGGATTGGTCACCAGGGCGCGGGCAATGGCTACCCGCTGCTGTTCACCTCCCGAAATCTCACTGGGGCGGTGGTGAGCTCGCTGTGCCATGCCTACCCGCTCCAGGGATTCTAATGCCCTTTGTCGCTTATTGCTTGCCCCACAATAGACCAGGGGCAGCTCTACATTTGCCGCCGCAGAGGCCCTGGGCAACAGGTTAAAAGACTGGAATACAAAGCCAAGCTTCTTATTCCTTATCTCCGCTAATTCATCGTCTTTCAGCAGGCTAACGTCCATGTCATCAAGCTCATATTTGCCACTGGTAGGCCTATCAAGACAGCCGATGATATTCATCATGGTGGACTTGCCTGAACCGGAAGGCCCCATTATCGACACCATCTCCCCGGCATCGATACGGCAGGTCACACCATTCAAAGCAAAAAGCTCAACCCCGCCGAGCGTATAGACTTTAACTACGTTGTCCAGATAAATCATGCTATTTAGATGTCCGGGCTCCGGCATCAACCACCACTTTCTCATCCTCCTTAAGCCCTTCAATGACCTCACTGAACCTCTCATTCTGAAGTCCAATCTTGATTGGCCTCTTTTCAGTGACCTTCTTAGCCTCGTCAACCATTACCTCCACCCACTGCTCCCCTGGCAGACCCTTCACTGCCCGATTAGGAATGAGCAGCACATTTTCCCGCTTATCAACGATGATATCGCCAGTAGCAGTCAATCCACCCTTGAGTTCAACTTCAGTTGGCTCCAGCATTATAGTCACCGCAAAGTTCAAAATGCCCGCTTGCTGTGTCCCAAAAGGCGAGATGAAGGTGAGCTTACCCTTCAACGGAACAGCAGGCAGAGCATCAACAGCTACGATAACCTCCTGTCCCTCCTTCACTTTGTAGATATCCACTTCATCCACCGTCCCTTTCATCTCTACCGTCCTGGTATCCACCAGGTGGACTGCTACCCGCGAGGAATAGTCAAAAGCGGAAAGCTGGTCGTCTTCCTTGACTCCAATATAGACCACAGTGCCATCGAACGGTGCTAGTATCTCAGTCTTCATCAGGGCATCTTTGGCATTCTTCAGCGCAATATCTGCCAGTTGCAGGTTCAGGCTCAAGCCCCTGGAGGCTTTGAGATTCATGCCGCTCCGAAAAATCAACTCGTTGTCTTCCAGTATGGTGCGGCTCATATCCACATCATGCTGCGCCAGACGAATTAATGTCGCCAGCTCTTGCGCCTCACAGCTCTCGTCTTTCTTGCACGCCTGTATCTTCTGCAACCCCTCCTCCACCTGCTTCAAAAAACTGAGAGAGGTGGAGGTGTCTGGATAAGATATGGGCATTAATCCAGTATCGGAGAATTGAAAAGAAACAAAATATGGGTTTGGATCGTAGTTGGGATTAGGAACAAGTGCCCGATATTCGAAATCATGAGGATGGTCTACTAAGATGTATGGTGAGGGAGAATAGCTAGGATTAGGCACGAACGCTTGGCTCTGTGTAGTAGCCTGCCCACAGCACGCACCCAGCCGCTGCGACATCCTGATTCTGCCGCTCACCGACTTGACCACATTATAAGTATCATCTAACGCTTGTAGCGTCGCCGAGAATGCACTTGAGGCTTGGTCATACTGCCCTTCACCCATCAACTGCTGTATATAGACCACCCTGCCCATGTCCTGTTTCAGCATCCCCAGAGCCTGAGGAATCTGCGGATATTTTTCGATAGTGTTGCCCAGTTCATCCTGTTCAGTTGAGACCGCCCTGATATCGGGAAGGTCAATCAGGTAATAGCAAGCCGCCAAATCATGCTGCGCCAGGCGCAGCTCGGTAACAGCATCCTGATACTTACCCTGCCCCAGAAGTTTCCTGGCCTGTGTCAGCTCCTTTTTAGCCTGCTCCAGCCGCAGAGCCGCATTCGGGTCGGGATAAAGCTTGGGATAGCCCATGAGCGCCGGATGTATCTTCTCCACCAGCTCGTTCATGGCCAGTTCAACATTGTACTGGGCTTGTTGCACAGCCAGCTTCTGCGCAGTATCGTCCAATTTGGCCAGCAACGCGCCTTCCCTTACCCTATTGCCCTCCTTCACATATATCCCCTTAACCGTCCCCGGAGCGCCGAAACGGAGCTTGGCCTCATGTGGCATATCCAGATTGCCATCAGCATTGACAGTGACCACCAAATCTCCACGCACCACCTCGACCGTTTGTTTCACCGCGGTCTCCTTCTTGCCAGCACAGCCGCTGAAACCAGCCACTATCAATACCAGAAGAAGACCCACTGCTATAATTAGCCTTTTATTCATATCTCAGCTCCTATCAACCGAATTGTGACCTCACCCTTTCGCAGTAGACGCTAATTTTTCTACATGATGCTGCTCCCGGCGGTCCAGCAGCGGAAGCACCTTCTGTTCAAAAAATAGATAGAAATCTCGCATTTCCTCTAGACGGCGACGCATCTCTGGACTCTCACTTTCCATCAAGGACAAACCACGCTCTGACAGCTCTCTCATAGCTCGCACGCGAGACATCCGGCTTTTCATCAACTCAGACCACGAGCCACACTTAAAACGATAATAAGTAGCGCGACTGCCTGGCATACCTAGCCTCTCCACCAGTCCGCTGTGTATCAGCAACCATGTCATAGTACTGATGGCGCCTTTGCTGCCACCGACCATTTCCCTGAGCTGGGCAGCAGACTGATGCGGCGGGTCACAGACAAGCAGCCACCCCAGAATACGGCCAGCCATGCGAGGCAAACCCATCTCATCAAAAACAATCCCAAAATCTTCAATCAAACGCTTATATTCGGCTTCACGCTGAACCGGGTTCATAACCACACCCAATTAACCACAAAGTCTATTAAACTACATGAGTTTTGTCAATACTGAACTTTCAAAACTTCGCAACGCCGTCTCGGAACCAAAGCTAAGCAGCCTGCAACCATCATTCGCCCATGATTTGAACTACCACTTCACGCGAGCGTGCCCGATTATCGAAATCAAGCAGAACTATCTGCTGCCAGGTTCCCAGCGCCATTCGTTTGCTCACAAGCGGAATGACCAGAGAAGGGCCTAAAAGCGCAGCACGCACGTGCGCATAGCCATTGCCATCACCCCAGGCACGGTCATGGTGATAAGACACCTTATCAGGAACCAACCTCGCCCACATCTCCTCCAGGTCAGCAACCAGGCCGGGTTCATATTCAATCGTGGTAACACCCGCCGTTGACCCGGTGACAAATATGGTCACCGTGCCGTCCTTTACCGCCGAATCAGCCACCTGCTTAGCCACCGTTGATGTTATGTCAACAATATCACAATGGCCTTTGGTGTTGAGCCTGATACTCCTGGATTCCACCGTCATAGCCGCACCTCCTCGAGAAAAACCTCATCGAGATTGAAAACTGGCCCATCGAGACAGACACGCTTCATGCCCTGTTTCGTCGGTATGCTACATCCATAACAAGCCCCCATGCCACACCCCATTCTGACCTCAAGCGAAAGCTGGACGGGTTTTTTGGCGTGCTTCTCCATCATCTCCCTGGCAATTGATTCGTACATAGCTTTTGGCCCACAGGCATAGACTTGGTCAGCCCAATCAACATGCTCGACTACATACTCGCTTACCATGCCTTTTCTCCCTGCCCGACCATCTTCTGTAACAAGTTCCACATCAATCCCAGCAGGCAAAAATTCGCTGTGATAGAGCCCCTCTTTTATGCGCGCACCTAACAGCAATTTGACAAACTTACCCTGACTAACGGCCTTTTCAGCAAGAAAAACCAATGGCGCAATACCGATACCACCGGCTACCAATAACAAATTCCGTGAGCTTGAATCTAGCCAGAACCCGTTGCCCAGAGGGCCAAGCAAATCCAGCTTGTCCCCCCTTTTCCTCTGAGAAAGCCACAAGGTGCCCTCGCCCTTGCCTGACACAGACATTCTTTCGCGGTTAGATGAAATGGAGTTCTCCCTGACCAATCCAGCGTCAGTGAAGAGCAAACAGACCTCGCCTGACTCGGTAACCTTGTGGATGCTGATAGGCCGACGCAAAGTTAGCTTGTCGCCACACCTCACCATAAGAAACTGCCCAGGGTGGGCCGCGTTGGCAATTTCAGATGCCATCACACACATTTGATAGCACCCGGGCATCAATTCCCGAATAGAAACTACTGAAGCTTCAACCCGCTTCAAAATATCAGTATCCTCTCAAATCAAGCTATTCGATAGCTGCGTGATACACCTGTAATGACTTAACTGTGGGTTTGCCCACTCGGTAAGCCTGTATTCCCTTAGCGGCAGCGGCAGCGGCTGCTAGCGTTGTCATATATGTCACCTTGTGCTTAATGGCCGCTTTGCGAATATAGGAATCATCGTACTGGCTCTGGCGACCACTCGGCGTATTAACCACCAGCCTGATTTCGCCATTCTTAATCTTATCTACAATATTCGGACGCCCCTCATGCTGCTTCAGCACACATTCAGAATCAATCCCGTGACCAGTCAGGAATTCATGTGTGCCCTGCGTAGCCATTATCTTGAAGCCAAGCTCAGCAAATTGCTTCGCCACGTCGAGCGCAACAGGCACTTCCTTGCTATACAAACTCAACAGGACAGTCCCCGCGGGGGGAAGAGGCTGCCTGGCAGCTTCCTGGGCCTTGAAGAATGCCATGCCAAAGGAATCGGCAATTCCCATCACTTCGCCTGTTGACCTCATTTCAGGGCCCAAAATAGGGTCTACCTCGGGGAACATAGGGAATGGAAAAACAGCTTCCTTAACCCCAAAATGGGGAATTCGGCGCGGCTTAAGACCAACATCGTTGAGCTTCTTCTCCAGCATCATTTGAGTAGCCAACCGCGCCATGGATACGTTGCATACCTTTGAAACAAGCGGCACAGTACGCGATGCCCTGGGATTGGCCTCAAGCACATAGACAATATCCCTGGCGATGGCATACTGCATATTCATTAGCCCAACTACATGCAAGTCCTTGGCAATCTTCCTGGTATATTCATAGATTGTATCAAGATGCTTAGCTGGTATGCTCACCGGTGGAATTACACAAGCTGAATCCCCTGAGTGAATACCTGCCAATTCGATATGCTCCATCACGGCGGGTACAAACGCATCAGCACCATCGGCAATAGCATCGGCTTCGCACTCAACCGCGTTCTCTAAAAACCTATCGATCAATATAGGACGATCCGGAGTAACGCCCACTGCCGCCGCCACATACTGTTTCAGCATCTCTGCATCATAAACTACCTGCATGCCACGGCCACCCAACACGTACGACGGCCGCACCATCAGCGGATACCCAATCTTCTCCGCCACCCGAAGCGCTTCATCCAAATTGCTGGCCATGCCCGATTCTGGCATAGGAATGCCAAGCTCCTGCATCACCAACCGAAACCGGCCACGGTCTTCAGCAAGGTCTATAGTTTCGGTTGATGTGCCCAGGATTTTTACACCCGCAGAATTCAATTCATCAGCGATATTGAGTGGCGTCTGGCCACCAAATTGGACAATAATACCTTCCGGCTTCTCTTTTTCATAGATACTGAGCACGTCTTCAACCGTCAGCGGCTCAAAGTAAAGCTTATCCGAAGTGTCATAGTCAGTAGATACTGTCTCCGGATTGCAGTTGACCATTATTGTCTCATACCCCTCGTCACGCAAGGCAAAGGCAGCATGGACACAGCAATAGTCGAATTCAATGCCC
>VGOO01000005.1 GCA_016875925.1 Chloroflexota bacterium | reverse complement strand
AATGGCACTATACGGAAGCCCTAACGGTCACGATTGTTCCTTTCTTGGGTTCAGATTTGACATCGATATTCCCGTTCAGCAGCGATACGCGCTCTTGCATACCTAACAAGCCGAGCTTACCGCTCCGCGATAAGTCACCAAAATTATCCGGAACTTTAAAACCCCTCCCATTGTCACTAACCACAATACAAATAGAGGACTCACTGAACTCGAAGATTACATCCACTTTGGATGCACGGGCATGCCTGTAAGCATTACTCAGAGCTTCCTGGGTAATTCTGAAAAGTATCAATTCCACTTCTGGCGTAAAACGTCGTTCCTGACCTAACACAGTCAGCTTGCTCTTCACACCATGCTCATCTTGAATTTGCTTGAGCAGCCACTGAATTGCTGGAAGCAGCCCTAAATCGTCTATGATTGGTGGACGCAAGTCCTGGCTGAAACGCTTCACGTCCTGCAACGCATCGCAAATGCGATGGCGCATCTCTTGCAAAAAAGATAGTTGCTGCCTATCCAATGCGCTGTCAGAACGCATAAAGTTATCTATCTGCCGCGAAATAGCGAACAATGACTGGGCAGTATCATCATGTAATTCGCGTGCAATCCGTTTCCGCTCTTCCTCTTGAGCCTGCGTAATCTGCTGCAAATAAAATCGCAGGTTATCCTGCATTCTCATCTCGTCGGTAATATCGCGAGCAATATGCTGGAACCCCACAGGCTGGCCATCGAAGGTTATTAGACTCGAGGTCAGCATTACAGTGGCTACAGTTCCGTCTTTGCGCATCAACTCCTGTTCGTATGGTTGCTCAATTACCTCACTGGCTAACAACTTCTGGCGTACCTTCCTGGCTAGCTGTAACTTGTCATTAGAAAGGAAATGTGACACATTCATACCAATCAAAAACTCAACATCATAGCCAGTCAATTTTTGTGTTGCCGTATTCGCAGCCAGCATAATTCCATCAAAATTGTGAAACCATATAGCGTCGTGCGCATTTTCAAACAAGCTTCTGTAATCCCTTTCCGATTTGTAAAGCTTGTCAGCTATCCTCCGTGCTTCATCATAGAGGTATGCGTTTTCCAGAGCTGATGCTATTTGTCCTGCTATTGTACTCAGCAAGTCGACTTCTTCTGACAGAAATTGACGAGGAGTGCGCATCCCTACACAAATAGTACCGATGACACGCCCCTTGGATTTCATAGGCACGATAACCTGAGACACTATACCCATGCCTTTTATAGCATCGGGAGCTGATTGTGCATCCTCGGAAGCAAAATCCACTATCATTGCCTCACCGGTTTCAGCTACGTGTCCATTAAAACCCTCTCCAATGCTGATGCCATCAAGCTTCTGTGCCGCTTCCTCAGAAATGCCATCATAGACCATAAGTACAAGCCTTCCAGCTTTCTCATAGCAGGAATAAACAAGTATCATATCTATCTCCATAATTCCCACCAGCAATCCTACAGCGGTATCCAAAATCTTTTTGGGGTCGAGTGATCGGCTAAGCGCCGTAGAGATGGAATTGATAGTGGCCAGCCTCCTAGCATTAAGGCTAGCTTCCATCACGTTATCCTTCAGTTTCTCCTGTGTAGCTGCCAGGTTTGCGGCAAGCAGGCGGTATCGTAGCCTTTCGTGCTCTCTCACACCTGACCAAGCACACACGACTGAACCAATTAAGGCAACAAGCGTCACTTCCAAAACTGCACTAAACCTATTTTGATCAAAAAGGATAGCTTGAGGCAGCATGGCAAGCAAAGCGAAAAATAAAGCTATCAGTCCACCATTTAATCTAAAAATGAATGTAGCATACAGAATAGTCAGAAGGAACAACAAGCGTCCAGCAGTGTACAAGCTTTTGCCTAATGAAGAGTCAACTGACATTTTGGGAAGCAAGCCAGAAACGTCTGCGTATTCCACTGCCACGCCGATCAAAAAAAGCAAGATAACCAACCAAAAATGATAGTTGCGCCAAACCAGCCTCTTACCCTCCCCCCTGGTATCTGAAGTTCCATACCTCATGCTTTTTCAATATGTCTCAGAGTAAAAAGTGCTTTCACGTCTAAGGCAATTGGTCCAAACTGAGCCATCCCTTCTTCAAAGCATAGACTATAGCCTCTGAACGTGAACCAACACCCAATTTATTAAAGATACTCCTCAGATGTGCTTGAACGGTACGCACGCTGAGACAGAGTGTATCCGCAATTTCAGCGTTGCTCATACCCCTGGATGCAAGCTCTAACACCTCCATCTCACGCCCTGTTAGGGGTTCCAACGTAGTCGTTTCCGGAGTTTCTTCGACAGGAGCTCTAAGCCTATTCAGTATCTTACGGATAATCCTTGGATGCAGCACCGGCTCACCCGCAACCACCAGCCTGATGGCATTTATTAGCTCATCACCACTAGCTTCCTTCAGCAGATATCCAGCAGCCCCTGCTTCTATCAGAGCAAAGACATACTCATCATAGTCATAACCTGTGAGCACTAAGATAGCCGTGCTTGGATACAGCGCTTTGATTTGCTTTGTTGCTTCGATCCCGCTCAACTTAGGCATAGCTATATCCATCACTACCACATCAGGACGAAGTTTTTTAGTCAGTTCCACAGCCTCCTCGCCGTTGTTGGCTTCGCCAACTATCTCAAAATCCGCTTGTGATTCCAACAACTTCTTAGTGCCCTCACGAACAACTATATGGTCTTCGGCTAACAAGATTGCTGTTTTTTTCATTTCACCCCCGAAACTTTACTCAAGCCTGATTATAGTGTGTGTATAATTCCACATTCAAGCCTATAGTCTTTAATAAAGGTATAAGCCCACAAAACCATTACAGTGTTCCGAACTTGCAAGATATCAAGCTATTTTGAATCACCTAGCCGAATACTGTAAACTATTGAAATTCAAAATACGACAATCCTGCCTTCAGATTCCCAGCACAGTAAGACACTAACAGATCAACAGAAAAATGCCACTAACACTATCAATAGTAGGAAAGTCAAAATCAGGCAAGACCACTCTCATAGAAAAGCTAGTTTCAGCGCTGAAGTCAAGAGGTTACAGAGTGGCAACCGTGAAGCATACTACACATAGGGAATTCGCCGACAAGCCAGGCAAGGACAGCTGGCGGCATATCCAAGCAGGAAGCGAAGCTACCGCCACCAGTTCCCCAGACGGTATAGTGTTAGTCAAGCCCACAACATACGACCCTCCCCTTGAAGAGATAACACGTCTCTTTAATGAGGACTATGACATCGTGATCGCTGAGGGTTTCAAGCAATGCGATGCACCTAAGATAGAGGTTCACCGCAAGCAGATAGGAGCACCTTTGTGTGGTCTCAAAAATCTTGTAGCTGTAGTTACCGATGAGCCTCTACAAAGCAGTGTCAGGCAATTCCAAATCGATGACATCGAAAGCTTAACCGACTTTGTCGAAAGCAATCTTATAAAGTCTGGGAATAAACGCATCAGCGTTTATGTAAACAGCGTCCCTCGTAAGCTCAATGCCACCAACCAGGAAATGATAATTAACACCCTGATAGCCATGACTTCAAACGCCGATTACAGGCAAGCGATTGAAATCATAGACATATCTTATAAAAAAGGCATAAGCTGAGATGAATGTAGGAAACAACCCCGCATATTCCCACAACTGCGAAATGCAAGCATGATCAACCTGACTATCGATGGCGCTGAGGTGAAGGCAAAGGCTGGTAGCAATCTACTGTGGACAACCCTTGATAACGGCTTTTATATTCCAAACTTATGTGCCATACGAGATGTGAATCCACAGCTTGCATCTTGCCGCTTATGCTTCGTCGAAATCGATGGCAGACCAAGCCCAGCTACTTCCTGCACAGAAATAGCCAAAGATGGCATGAGGGTACGTCTAAACACCCCAAAGGTGCAGAGATTGCGGAGCACTGCATTTGAATTGCTCATGAGCCACCACCATCTCGACTGCAAAAACTGTGCCAAGAACAAAAACTGCGAATTGCAGCGTATCGCCAGCCGCCTCGGCCTTAAGTTGAAACCCAAAAGGCTCAAGAAGATTCCCCAGCGATTGCCCATAGACTCCAGCCATCCCTTAATCATATATGATCGAAACAAATGCGTCCTATGCGGGAAATGCGTTTGGATATGCCACGAGCAAGGCACTGGAATTCTTGATTTCGCCTTTAGGGGTATCAGCACTATCGTCACTACCATATCTGATATCCCATTGGCAGAAGCAGGGTGCAACTCATGCCTTGCCTGCGTGGCAATCTGCCCGGTGGGCGCCTTGGTACCAAAAACAGGTGTACCTATAGAGAGTGCTTATATCACAGCATCACACAGTAAATAATGACTACTTCGCCAACAACTAAGTTTGGCCAACGATTGGGAAGTTTCTAAAAAACAATGAGTCCGAATCTCTGGCGGAAGACAAAAATCACTTATTGAGGGGAAACACTATGTTAACTGAGGACGAAGCACTGAATGTCGCACAAGCTTTCCTGCAAGATAAGTACTTCAACTCCAAGATTCGCTTTCTAGACAACCGCCTGATTACCAGGAACAACGCCCAGGTATACGAATTGCATGGAGAGATGAACACGCAGTCTCACGGCGTATTCGACAGATTCATCATAGATAAGACCGCGAACAAGTATTTGTTCAAAATAGAAATCGATGCCAAAGAAGGTTGTTTAGTCAATTACGAGTTAACCTAGAATTCAGATTCACTCTTCCCATGCCTCGTCACCAATCAAGGGTACGAAGCGGCAACCGCCTAATCTGTCAACGGAATTTCCGCCTTTTCTCTTCGTAACTCGGTAAAGCTCTTGCTCCCATCGCGACCCTACTGGCACAACCAGCCTGCCACCAATAGCTAGTTGCCTCAACAAGCTATCGGGGACACGAGGACTGGCAGCAGTAACCAGTATAGCGTTGTAGGGAGCTTCACTCGGCCATCCCAAGGTTGTCCCTGCCAGGTGAATTTCTACATTATTGTAGCCCAATTTCTCCAGAACTGCCCTAGCTGACTCTGCTAATTGAGGAATGCGCTCCACACTTACCACCCACCTAGCCAGTTCTGCCAGTATTGCAGTTTGATAGCCACTCCCGGTGCCTACCTCTAAAACCTTCTCATTGCCTCTAATCTTTAGAGCCTGAGTCATCAGGGCAACAATAAACGGCTGCGAAATAGTCTGGCCAAAGCCAATGCTTAACGGGATGTCTTCGTAGGCAGAGTGGTAATAATCAGGGAGCACGAAAAGCTCACGCGGCACACGAGCCATCGCTTGAAGGACACGCTTGTCGCTTATTTCGCGGCTCAGGTACTCCAGCAGCCTGGCTCGAGTCAACTCCAAACCCACGCACGTGTCACCTATGAGATTTTATCTCAAGACGAAAGACAATATGATCAGGATGAAAAATAGAACGCCACTGATGATTCCAATGATCCTTAGCTCGGGTAATACATACCGGTATCGAGAAGATAATGCAACGTATGGTGATTCCTCAGATGATGTCAATGCTTTAGAGTCCTGCATGGTAGTTGTAGAAGTATGCGCCGTTGTCAAACCGGTACTCGGTGGCAACCGTCGATCAAGGTGCCTTTGTCTAGCTCTGGCTCGCTTGGATTTCTTTGACATTTCTTAACTCCAGCCTACAGTTAGAATACCCATTATTCAGAACCGTATTTATGCCTGCTTATAAACACGTGTAGTTGAGATGTGCGCATGCCCCAGCAATTGCTGTACAGACTGTAAATCTGTACCGCCTTTTAGCCTGTGTACCGCAAAACTGTGGCGCAGTGTACGTGGCGTGACAGCATTCTTGAGTCCAATCTTGTCAGCATAACCCTGAATGATCTTCCAGAAACCCTGACGCGTTAACCGTTCGCCTCTGTGATTGACGAATAAGGCATCCTCTTCCTCACTTTTTACCAATTGGGGGCGAGCCCCAGCAATGTATTCTCTTAATAACTGAACAATACGCTGCTCAAGAGGGATAACGCGCGCCTTAGCGTTGCGATTGAAACAGAGTACTTTACTACTTCGCACATCGACATCCTTCACATTCAATCCAACCATCTCGCTGGCCCTGAGACCAGTAGCATAGAGCAGTTCTAGCATAGCTTTGTCTCTTTTACTCTCGAATGCATTGGCCTTGCCCGGTTCTGCCAGCAGACGGCGCACCTCTGAGATAGATAATGGCCTAGGCGCCGATTTGTTAACATGTGGTGAAGCCAATTGCGAACTCAAGTCATTGCTTAACTTGCCCGTCTCTGCCAGGAACCTGAGAAATGATTTGGCTGCAGCCACCTTACGTGCTACTGTAGATAGGGTGTACCTTCGCTCTCTAAGGTTGCGCATATATCCTGCTAGGGTCTCAGTATTAAGCTCGGCTCCGACAGAAGCAGTATCGCCTCTAGCTTTGCTCTGTGACGCTGCATACGCACAGAGCTGCCGTAGGTCGCTACTATACGATGCCAAAGTGTTTGCGGAGTATCTTTTCTCATTCATCAGATAGGTGAGAAAAGACTGGATTTGTTCTTCCATCCCAAATGCCCCGCATATTTTAGCATAACGTCGATAATGATATTATAATACATACAACAAATTGCCAGTATAGCTTCACTATGCTATACTGATGTGCGACTTTCGCAGTGTGAGGCGTTTAGAATCAGGAGGTTTGAACTTGTCAGAACCTATCTCAGTTAAACAGCTCCTAGAGGCTGGAGCTCATTTTGGCCACCTCACTGGACACTGGCACCCCCGGATGAAGAATTATATCTTCACTCAGCGCAATGGTATACATATCATAGACTTGGAACAGACAGTGACCCAAGTGGAGAAGGCCTGCAACTTTGTGAAAGAGCTAGTCTCCAGGGGCGAGGCATTCCTCTTCGTAGGTACCAAGAAGCAAGCCCAGGAAGTAATCGAAGAGGAAGCCAAACGCTGTGGTATGTATTATGTCAATCAGAGATGGCTGGGAGGAATGCTCACTAATTTCGCCACTATCCAATCCAGAATAGACTATCTGGTTCGTCTCGAAGACAAGAATTCGCGAGGCGAACTTGACTACCTGCCTAAAAAAGAGAGGTTGAAGGTCGAAAAGGGAATAGCACGACTTAACAGACTTTTGGGTGGTTTCAAAGAAATGACCACTCTGCCCGGGGCCTTATTCCTCATTGACCCAACTAAAGAAAAAATAGCCCTTGCAGAAGCCAAGAAGGTAGGCATACCTGTAATCGCCATCGTCGACACAAATTGTAATCCCAACGGCATTGACTATGTCATTGCAGCCAACGATGACGCTATCAAGGCAATCAAGTTGATGTGCGGCAAGATAGCTGATGCCGTCTTAGAGGGCAAAATGCTCAGAGAGGCTGGAGAATCAGGAATGGCACAGCTCTCTTCCGCCGAAAGCAAGACTGCCGATCTCATGGAATCGCATACATTCGCACCTGATGAAGCATCCTAAGCAAGCATTTGGCTCTGCCCTGGTCAATAAGGAGGTCAGGCTTTGCAAATTTCAGCCGACATTGTAAAAGAACTTAGAGAAAAAACCGGCGCTGGTGTCATGGATTGCAAGAAGGCCCTGGAGGAAGCGGGCGGCAACATGCAAAAAGCAGCCGAGACGTTAAAGGAACGTGGTCTAGCTCTAGCCAAGAAAAAAGCTGAACGCGTCGCTAACCAGGGTCTAATCGAATGTTATGTCCACCAGGGTGGACAGATCGGAGTAATGGTAGAAGTCAACTGCGAGACCGACTTTGTCGCTCGCACTAACGAGTTCAAAAACTTGGCACACGATATAGCACTTCAAATCGCTGCGCTGTCACCTCAATACATAGGCCCTGATGAAGTTACGGAAGAAACAGGAACAGATACAGATACAGACACACAGGCTGCCTGCCTGCTTCTACAGCCATTCATCAAAGACCCCACTAAAACCATCCAAGACCTTATCACAGAAACCATAGCTAAGGTCGGCGAAAATATCAAAATACGCAGATTCTGCAGATTTGAACTGGGTTATTAGAGGTGGTAACAAAGAAACCCAAGTATAAGCGCGTTCTGCTAAAGCTAAGCGGCGAGGCGCTTATGGGTAGGAGAAGCTTTGGCATTGACCATTCGGTTCTGGAGCGTGTATCCAAGCAGATAAAACAGGCAATCGAATGGGGGGTAGAGATAGCCATCGTGGTCGGTGGAGGCAATTTTTGGCGTGGCACCGGCAGAGAAGCGAAGGGAATGGACAGAGCCACAGCTGACTATGCTGGTATGTTAGCCACAATAATCAACGCCCTGGCATTGCAGGATGCGCTGGAAAGTCAAGGGGTAATTACCAGAGCCCAATCAGCCCTGACTATCCAGGCTGTAGCTGAACCCTATATACGCCGCCGGGCAATTCGCCACCTCGAGAAAAAACGTGTTGTTCTATTTGCCGCGGGCACTGGCAACCCTTATATGACTACCGACACCGCAGCAGCGTTACGAGCTGTGGAGATCGGCGCAGAGGTCCTACTAGTAGCCAAAAACAAGGTTGATGGTGTCTATGATGCCGACCCACTAAAGAACCCACGAGCAAAGAAATTTGACCATCTGTCACACAAAGAGGCACTCAATCTACGCCTCAAAGTAATGGACGCCACCGCCTTCTCTCTATGTGAACAAAATGAACTACCCGTTATTATCTTCGACCTTCAAGAACAACAAAGCATTGAGCGTGTCATCTGCGGAGAAAAAGTAGGCACAATCGTTACCAGCGAAGGAGAAGCATGATTGAGCAAATACTGAGGGACGAAGAGAGTAGAATGAAGAAGGCAATCGAAGCCTTAGCACGTGACTTGGCAGCGATTCGTACGGCACGCGCCACACCAGCTTTAGTGGAACACATCAGAGTCGACTACCATGGAGTGCCAACACCGCTTAATCAAGTAGCCTCTATTTCGGTGCCCGAGGCCAAGATGCTTTTGATCCAACCCTGGGACCGCACTATATCTCGCAATGTCGAGAAGGCAATACTTAAATCCGACCTTGGTCTCAATCCCACCAGTGATGGCAATGTCGTGCGCATAGTAATTCCACCCTTAACCGAAGAAAGACGCAAGGAACTAATAAAGGTAGTCAACAAGAGGTTAGAAGAAGCTAGGGTCGCATTGCGCAACATCAGGAGAGATGGCATTGAGAAACTAAGGCAAGCAGAGAAGAATAAGGAGCTTTCTCAAGACCAGTATACCCGTGCCTCTGAGCAGATGCAAAAAATTACAGACAGCTACATAGAAAAGGCAAACAAAGTCGGCCAGGACAAAGAAAAGGAGGTAATGGAAGTCTAATAACTCCTCCAACATCATTACCTGTCCAAGACAAGTACAATTAACCGCATCCAACGCATTGACACTCCTAAATGCAAGAGACCTTGCCACAACACAATTCATCCGATTTTAATACTCAATGCTCCATACGCGGAGCCTGAGGAATAAGCATGCTCAGGCAAAGGCTTTTCACTGCTGCCGTTGGCCTACCCATCATCATAGCAGCAATATGGTTCGGCGGATTGTGGTTCACCCTTTTCATGATTGCCGTCGCCGTACTCGGAGGCTTCGAATTCTACCGAATGGCATCAAACATAAATACGCGACCCCTTATCTATTTCGGCCTGGTCTGGATAGTGCTTATCCTAATTTGTTCCCACTGCACATATGAATTAGCAATCCCCTCCATAATCACCCTCGGCATAGCCATCTCCCTGATTTGGTTGATATTCCGGTCACCCCGCGAACAAGCCTTCAACAGTTGGGCATGGACATTAGCGGGTGTCTTCTACATCGGTTGGATGCTGAGCTACTGGATACATATCAGAGGTCTGGAATTCGGCAGGGAATGGGTTTTCTGGGGCATGCTTGTTACCTTTGCCAATGATACTGCCGCCTACATCGTTGGCAAAACATGGGGCAAGCACACTTTAGCTCCAGCAATAAGCCCAGCGAAAACATGGGAGGGTGCAATAGGCGGTCTCGCAGGCTCTGTCATCGCTGCATGGTTTCTTGGCATCCTATTCGGTATACCGAGTAGCCTCTGGCAAATAATCCTGCTAAGTATCATATTAAGCATAGTAGCACAGCTTGGAGACTTAGTCGGGTCATTGCTCAAACGCAACATCGGAACCAAAGATGCCAGCAAAATACTGCCGGGACATGGCGGTATCCTCGACCGTGCAGATAGCATGATATTCACAGGCATTATCATCTATTATCACATACTTCTCAACCAACTTCTGGCGACAACATGAAAAGAATAGCCATACTGGGCTCCACAGGCTCCATAGGTCAGCAGACGCTTGACGTTATAGGTGCGTTCCCTGACAGATTCAGAATAGCTGCAGTGGCAGGTGGAGACAATTCCGACCTCTTGGCCAAGCAGGTAGCACAGTTCCAACCAAAAATGGTTTATTCCGCCAAAGCCCTTGACACCCACAGCCCAGCAGAATCAATATCTATGGAGGAAATCGCCGCACATCCTGATATCGACCTGGTTGTAATAGCTACATCGGGCAAAGCGGGACTAAAGCCAACACTGGCAGCCATCAGGGCAGGTAAACGAATTGCTCTAGCCAACAAAGAGGTGCTAGTATTAGCAGGGGAAATTATTACCTCTGAAGCTAAACAATATGGAGCTCAAATTCTGCCCATAGATAGCGAACACAGTGCCATTTGGCAATGCCTACACGGTGAACAATCGCAACCTGCCAGGATAATACTCACTGCCTCAGGCGGACCTTTCTATGGCCAACCACCAGAGCAACTAACAAAAGTAATTCCAGAAGAAGCACTGAGTCACCCCACGTGGAAGATGGGAAAGAAGGTAACCATAGATTCAGCAACACTTATGAACAAAGGACTTGAGGCCATAGAAGCGCACTGGCTTTTCTCAATTCCATTTGACCACATAGAAATCATAATCCACAGGCAGAGCATTGTCCACTCTTTTGTAGAATTTACCGATGGTTCAACCAAGGCCCAACTGAGCCTCCCTGACATGCGGCTGCCAATCCAATATGCCTTGTCCTATCCTGAGCGACTGCCAAACCCACACCTGCCACACCTTGACCTAACTAAAGTAAAAGCCCTCACCTTCGAGCCTGCTGACCCAGGCCAATTCCCCTGTCTGAAACTAGCACTGCAAGCCGGTAAAGATGGTGGCACCTACCCTGCTGTACTATCAGCCGCTGACGAGGTTGCCGTACATCTCTTCCTCGCAGGAAAAGCAAGGTTTACAGACATTGCTGAAGTAATTGCCCAGACCATTGCCCTGCACCATCCTGTTGCCAATCCATCTTTGGAGGAAATACTAGCAGCCGACGCTTGGGCAAGACAAACCGCGAAAGATATAGCCAAAAGGAACATCACATGTTGATAACAGCAATTATATCCATAGTAAGTTTCCTAGGCATACTGCTGGCGCTCGTGTTTGCGCACGAGTTCGGTCACTTTATAACAGCTAAGATGGCCCGTGTGAAGGTGGAAGAATTTGGCATCGGTTTCCCCCCAAAACTCTTCAGCTTCAAGAGGGGTGAGACCGTGTATTCTCTTAATGCAATTCCTTTAGGTGGCTTCACCAAGCTTGTGGGTGAAGAAGACCCCTCGACACCAGGCAGCTTGGCCAGCAAAAGCATTCCCGTGAGATTCCTCGTCCTTACCGCAGGTTCTCTCATGAACATCATCCTGCCGATATTCCTGCTCACCATGAGCTATCTGATCCCTCACGATATTATGCAAGAAAAAGTACTAATAAAAGACGTAGCCACCGGCTCACCGGCGCAAATTGCAGGGATCGAGCCGGGAGATACTGTTCTCAAGATAAACAACCGCAAGGTTATCAACCGAGCCGACGTCAGCTATCTCATCCATCTAAATCTCGGCTCAGAAGTAAATATATTAATCCAAAAACAAGACCAGAGCTTAAAAGTAATAGCAGTAAAACCACGATGGAATCCACCAGCAGGCCAAGGAGCTATTGGCATCGCCATCACTGGGATGGAAAGCACCAAAATCAGGGAGTCCTATCCAGCTTGGGAAGCACTCCCGCTGGGCATACGCCATTGCTGGGAGATCCTTGTTCTCTTCCGGAATGAAGTGACAAGCTGGTTCGTCAGACAGACGGCTCCTCAATTGACTGGGCCAGTAGGGATTGCTACTATCACCGGAGAAGTAGCAAAAGGTGGTATCAGTCCGCTATTGGCATTCGCTGCTCTCATCAGCATAAATTTGGCGGTAATCAACCTATTCCCCTTCCCCGGACTAGACGGAGGCAGACTCGTTTTCCTATTCATAGAATGGATCAGACACGGAAAAAGGATATCACCAAAGAAAGAGGGTCTCGTGCACCTGATTGGCTTAATCACGTTGATTCTCCTGATTGTGGCTATAAGCTATTTCGACATAATGCGCATCATTCAGGGGGAAAACTTGGTACCTTGATAGTTCGCCGTTATTCAAAACCCATTAGAATCGGGAGCGTCACAGTAGGTGGTAATGCCCCCATCGTGGTCCAGTCTATGACCAAGACTGACACGAGAGACATACATGCCACAACTACACAAATCAAGGAGTTGGCTAACTGCGGTTGCGAGATTATCAGAATAGCCATCCCAGACGCAGAAGCTGCAAGCGCCCTTGCTGCCATAAAAAAAGAGAGCCCCATCCCGATCATAGCCGACATCCATTTTGATTACCGCCTCGCCATAGCAGCACTCAAATCTGGAACTGACGGGCTACGCTTAAATCCTGGCAACATACGCAACCAGAAGCAAATTGCTCAAGTAGTCAAAGCCGCCAAGGAGAGACAGGTGCCAATACGCATCGGAATAAATGCCGGCAGCCTACCACTCGCTCAGAAAAAATACAATTCCGTGGCTGACCACATGGTAGATGCAGCGCTTGAACAAATCAAGCTGTTAGAAAGTCTAGACTTCAATTTGATAAAAATCTCACTTAAGGCTTTCGATGTACCTGCTACCATCCAGGCTTATAGGTCAATGGCCTCAAAAATCCCTTACCCCATGCACCTCGGCATAACCGAGGCCGGCCTTCCCAGAACTGGCATAGTCCGCAGCGCTATAGGCATTGGCATACTCCTATACGAGGGAATAGGCGACACCATACGTGTTTCCCTTAGTGCTAATCCCAATGAAGAGATAGATGCAGCCTTCGAGATTCTAAAATGCCTGAACATTCGCCAACATGGCCCTATTCTGGTAAGTTGCCCAGGATGTGGTCGCTCAGAAATAGACATCATTGGCCTGGCCGAATCCGTAGAACGAGAGATGAAAGGTATTCAAAGGACAATAAAAGTTGCAGTTATGGGCTGTGTAGTCAACGGCCCAGGCGAGGCTAAGGATGCCGACGTGGGCATTGCCTGCAGCAAAAGCAAAGCTGCCCTCTTTAGAAAAGGCAATGTTGTGGGTACGGTAACAGGCGAAGATAACTTCCTGTCAGCCTTAATGGCTGAAATAGAACGCCTTTAGCAACAGAGTTACCAGATAGAACATAATAGATAATAGAGGTTAGGAACATGCGTTTTTCTAGGCTTTTCGGAAAGACACTGAAAGAGAAACCGTCAGAAGCTGATAGCATAAGCCACCAGTTACTACTCAGAGCAGGCATGGTACAACAAGTAGCTGCCGGGGTATATTCCTACTTGCCTCTGGGATGGCGCATCCTCAAGAAGATCGAGCAAATTATCAGGGAAGAAATGGACAAGGCTGGTGGACAGGAATTGATGATGCCTACCCTTCAGCCATTCGAACTTTGGGAACAATCAGAAAGATACCCCTCCTTCGGCAAGACATTGTTCACCGTTACAGACCGCAAGGAACACGTGCTGGTCTTGGGCCCCACGCATGAGGAGGTTATTACCGACCTCGTCCGTCGCTTCGTGCAAAGCTACCGTGACCTGCCACTACTACTCTATCAAATACAAAACAAGTTCCGCGACGAGCCACGCTCGCGTGGAGGTTTACTGCGCGTCCGTGAGTTCTTCATGAAAGACCTGTATAGTTTTCACGC
Source organism: Chloroflexota bacterium (assembly GCA_016875925.1). Classification (GTDB taxonomy): domain Bacteria; phylum Chloroflexota; class Dehalococcoidia; order GIF9; family UBA5629; genus VGOF01. The sequence continues at coordinate 19,736 of VGOO01000005.1, read as the reverse complement.
TGATGAGGCCAGCCTGGACCAAACATATCAGGATATGCTGCAAGCATATACCAATGTTTATAACAGGTGCGGATTGCCATCAGTAGTCGTGGAGGCAGATAGCGGTGCCATAGGCGGCAAAGAATCACACGAATTTATGCTGGTTGCCGAAACCGGCGAGGACGAAATAATCCGCTGTCCAAAATGTGGGTATGCTGCCAATGTGGAAAAGGCCCAAATGACCAAGCCAAAAGCAGAATCCACAACGCCACTACCTCTCGAGGAGATAGCAACCCCGAATATTAAGACCATTGAAGAGGTAGCCAAATACGTCGGTATTCCCGCCAGCCAAACACTCAAAGCAGTGTTTTATTATGCAGATGGCCAGGTGGTATTTGCCGCCATAAGAGGAGATTTGGACATTAATGAGGTAAAACTTAAGAACCTTCTAAGAGCTATCGACCTGCGCTTAGCCACAGATATAGAAGTCAAAGCAGCCGGACTAGTGGCTGGCTCGGCATCGCCGATAGGCATAAAAGAAATCAAAGTCATCGCAGATGACTCGATAACTATGGGGACTAACTTCGTCGCTGGAGCTAACAAGCCAGATACTCATCTCAAAAATATGAATTATCCTCGAGACTTTCAGGTTGACCTGATGGCTGATATCGCCATTGTTCACCCTGGCGATAGCTGTCCCAGGTGCCAGGCAAAGCTAGTCTCCCAACACGGCATCGAGGTAGGCCATGTATTCAAGCTTGGCACCTTCCTCAGCGAAAAATTAGGCGCCAACTTCCTGGACCAAAATGGGACTGCACGCCCCATCATCATGGGCTGCTACGGCATCGGTTTAGGCAGACTCCTGGCTGCCGCTGTGGAGCAAAACCACGACGAAAAGGGCATAATCTGGCCACTGTCTATCGCCCCCTATCACATCTACCTTTGTTCACTGCAAACAGATAATGCCGAAGTGAACGATACCGCAGAGAAAGTGTACAACGACCTTATCCAAGAGAACCTTGAGGTGCTTTTCGATGACCGTGCGGAATCTCCAGGGGTTAAATTCAACGATGCCGACCTCCTGGGTATCCCTCTGCGTTTGACCGTCAGCCCTCGCACTCTCCAACATCAAAGCATAGAGGTGAAATGGCGTAACCAAAAGCAGGCACAGCTTTTACCAGTAGGTAAAACAACTTCCAGAATAAAAGACCTGCTGAACCAACCACCGCGTTGATTCCACGGCTAACACAGCCTCCAAATCAAAAGGCAGCAACGCTAACCAGCAGCACGTCGCCAGCTGTAATACCTGTAGACCACGGACAACGCCTTAATGGCTCTCTCCGCAGACGGATAAACAGGAACACCATTTGCCTCCAGCGCTTCAATAAAGGCATCAAGAGACTCGTGCGGTGCAGGCCTCCATACTGCTACTGGGATACCCGCGTCTTTGCTCAGAAGGAAAGGCTTGCAAGCATCTTCCGGCTTGGACACAAGCCCAAAAGGAGGTAAGCCAATCACAATGCAATCCACACCTGTATCTTGACTCATAGATTCAAAAAAGGTGGGGTATACCCCCTCCCATCCGTGAAATTAGGAACACACCCCCAGGTCAAATGGGTTCAAAGGTATTTCCCATGGCGGGAAAATGGCCTTCATCTTGGCACGAGCATCGCTGCCGGGCTTAGCCATTGAAAAGCCGTGCTGCTGACCAGCATCAACGGCTAAGACACCCTCTCCACCAGACAAAGAGGCTATTACCATTTTGTTACCTTTAGGCGGAGCCAGAAAACCAATAGCTTTGGCAAAATCAAAGAATTCCTCCACGGTATGCGCCCGAATGGCTCCACATTGCTTCAGCAAAGCGTCGAACACAATATCGCTCTCTCTAGCTATAGAACCAGTATGAGAAGCAGCAGCTTTAGCTCCAGCATCAGTTCGTCCCGATTTAAGAACCACCACAGGTTTAAGCCGTGTAGAATCCTTCAAAATCTGGATAAACTGCTTTCCATCCCCCTTCACAGTCTCAATATGAATTGCTATCGCCTTCGTGCTGTCATCAGTAGCCAAATATTCCAGAGCATCCACCTCGTTTATGTCCATCTTGTTGCCCAAGTCAAGGAGCTTGTTGACACCAAGATGGAAATCACAAAAAATCCAGTTCAGCCTGGGGTCGTAGAAGCCAGATTGGAAGACAAGAGAGACGCCTCCAGCAATTATCTTCCGAGTGGGCATGAAACTTATCACCAAGTTATTCGCAGAGTTTATAGGACTAAGCGCATTAGGTCCCACAGCCCTGATGCCATTGCCCTTCAGCAGCTGCCCCATCTCGAACTGTTCCCTTCTGCCTAGCTCGCCAGCATCCGAGAATCCACCTGCGACAACTACAACGCCCTTCCCACCCTTATCCACGCATTCTTTCATAACATCCAGAGTCATGCGGGCAGGGACAGCAGAAACAACCAAATCAACTTCTGCCTCAATATCTCTAAGGCTTGCATAAGCCTTCAGCCCTACAATCTCATCAGTATTAGGATTGACTGGAAAAATTTTGCCCTTGAATCCGAGCTTGACCAGATTATCAACCAGCCTGTAATTAATGCTCTCCGGATTCCTGGAAGCACCCACAACAGCCACGCTCGTTGGATAAAAGAAAATATCCAGGAAATGTGGACTAGACACGCGTTATCACCTCAAGTCATATGCCGTGGCAAATCGCAAAAAACCACAAAGAAAACTATGCCCTTAGAGAGGCTCCTAAGTTGTGTGCCAACCTGTCAAGTATTTGCTGTTGGACTTTGTCCACTTCCTCATCTGTCAGCGTATGGGTGGACGACTGGTACACAATCCTGACAGCTATGGATTTCTTGCCAGACGGCACCTGTTCTCCAGTATAAAGGTCTACAGGCATCACCTGGCTGACCAGAGAAAAACCCTCTATAGCCGAATATATCTGCTGGTACGTCATCGGTTCGTCCACTAACAAGGCAATGTCTCTGGTAGTGCTCGGATAGCGTGGGGCAGATTTGTACTTCATGGGCTTCCCCGTCAGGGAAAGCAATTTATCCACATCAATCTCGAACAGAAAAGCAGTATCAGAAAGGTCGAAATTCTGGCAAATCCTGGGATGCAGTTCGCCAACAACACCCAATTTTTCCCTGCCAGCATATATATCGGCAGCTATCCCGGGACGCAGGCTCTCATCATCACCTGTCTGAAAGTCAGCAGCCACCCGTAGCCTTAACAGAATAGCCTCTACTACGCCCTTGGCTGTAAAGAAATCAATGGCCTCCGCCTTTCCTTGCCAGAATAGCCCGCGGTCCAAGCCACTGAGCACACCGCAAAGCATCTCTTTCTCGTAAGGTAGCTCATCTGCCCTGGGCGAAAAAACCTTCCCGACTTCAAAAATTCTTATTCCCCCTTCCTGATACCTCTGATTGCGAGCTAGAGTAGACAGCACATTAGCCCGCAAACTGGAGCGAAGATACTCATAATCATTGCTCATTGGATTAGCCACACGAACCAGACTCGGCTCTGAAAGATTACGCTTCAGTGTGAGTTTGCGCAGCATCTCCTGGTTTGTCAATGAATAGGTAAGCACCTCCTGAAAGCCACAGCTCACCAAGACGTTTCGCAGCATTCGCCTTAAATCCAGCACTAGGTTTGGACCACGCTCGGGAACGGCTGCGCTCAGCATGGTAGTCGGTATATTATCGTAGCCCACAATGCGGGCTACCTCTTCCACCAGGTCAGCAGCACAAGTCACATCAGTTCGCCACCAGGGGACACCAATATTAAAACGTGATGGGGTTTCAGTGCGCCCACAATCAAACCCCAGCGATTCCAACGCCTTTACAACTTCGTCAACCCCTACATTCACACCCAAAAGCCGCTCCACTTCAGATACAGCAAAGGAGACAGGCTTTTCCTTCTGTTTGCCTGGATAGGCATCAGCAATGCCCTTGGCCACACAACCGCCAGCCAATTCCGCCATCAATTGGGTAGCACGCCTCAGCGCCACTATCGGCAGTTCCCGGCTCAGTCCTTTTTCAAAACGTAGCGAAGCCTCGCTGCCCAGCTTCAGGCTGAGGCTGCCACGATGGATAGTACCCTGGTTGAAGTTAGCCGACTCGATGAGAACATCGGTGGTCTCGGCAGTCACCTCTGTATCCAGACCGCCCATGATACCAGCAACAGCCACAGGCCGTTCGCCATCGGCGATAACCAGAATCTCCGGACTCAGCATTCGCTCTACCCCATCCAACGAAATGATAACCTCGCCATTATTTGCCCTGCGTACGACGATTTTACGACCGCGGAGACGGCTGTAATCGAAGGCATGTAAAGGCTGTCCATACTCCAGCATCACATAGTTGGTGACATCCACGATGTTATTTATCGGACGCATGCCACTATTTAGCAGGCGTTGCTGCATCCATTGTGGAGAAGAACCAACCTTCACGCCCGTAATCAAGCTGGCACAATACCGGGGACATAGTGCCGGCTCAACGACCGCAATCGAGACCCTGGAACCTATAGGCTCTCCAGCTTCCTGATAACGAACTTCGGGAAGGCGAAGTTTATTCCCAACAAGAGCCGCCACCTCCCTGGCAATGCCAATCACAGACAGGCAATCTGGACGGTTTGGAGTTACATCTAAATCCAAAATGGTGTCGCCAAGATATTCGGCCAAAGCCTTGCCCACAGGGGCATCTGGAGGCAAAACCATAATTCCTTCGTGACTATCCGAAATCCCCAGCTCACTCTCAGAGCATACCATACCATCAGAGACAACACCTCTTATCTTCGCAGGTTTCAATTCCACGACCTTACCGCTATGTCCATCAATGAGACGAGCACCAGACCTGGCAAAAGCTACTTTTTGACCGGCTGCAACATTAGGTGCCCCACATACCACCGTCGTTCGCTGGTTTCCCAAATCAACAGCCACCAGCCGCAAACGGTCGGCATTGGGATGAGGGTTGACTTCTACAACCTCGGCAACAAACACATGCTCCCAATTCTCGCCAACAAACTCAATGCTTCCAACCTCTAACCCAGCCAGAGTCAGCCTCTCAGCCACTTTCTCCAGAGGGAGGGGGACATCTACATAGTCGCTAAGCCATTTAAGCGAAACCTTCATCTACAAGCTCCAAAACAAACCAGTCAGATTCAGAACTGACTCAAAAATCTGAGGTCGTTGGCGTAAAAAAGGCGAATATCATCTATCCCGTAGCGCAACAAGGGAATTCGCTCCACACCTATGCCAAAAGCAAACCCGGAATAGACATCCGGGTCTATGTTCACGCGTCGTAGAACTTCAGGATGCACCATGCCTGCCCCCAGAATCTCTATCCAACCGCTGTTACCACAAAGTCGGCAGCCGGTACCACCACATTCAAAACAATCTATCGCCACCTCTACTCCCGGCTCCACAAAGGGGAAATAATCACAGCGAAAGCGGCACTTCCTGTCTTTGCCGAAGAGGCATCGGGCGAACTCAAACAGAGTTCCCTTCAAATCAGCCATGGTTATATTCTTGTCCACAGCCAATCCCTCGACTTGGTGAAACATCCACTCGTGCGTTGCATCGGTAGCTTCATATCGATACACACGCCCTGGTGCAATTATCCTTATTGGCGGTTTCGACTTCTCCATCACTCTAATCTGCACTGGGGAAGTATGGGTCCTTAGCAGCATTGGGCGAATGTCGCCTTCTTTTTCATAATCTATCCACAAAGTGGCAAACATGTCGCGAGCGGGATGGTCGGTAGGCATATTGAGAGCTTCAAAATTGTAGTAGTCCCACTCCACATCCGGCCCCTCAGCAACCTGAAACCCCATCCCGCCTAGAATATCGCAAATCTCCTCAAGTATCTGGGTAGTTAGGTGCATGCGGCCAATATTGAGCGGCTTGCCCGGCAGGGTAACATCAAGGCTTTTCAGCCCTACAGAAACGACAGAGCCAACTTCAAGTTCTCGTTTCTTTTCTTCAAGACGAGTTTCCAGAGTAAGCTTAATTTCGTTGGCTCGTGCGCCAACAGCGCGCCTCTCTTCCAGTGGCAGACTTGCCAGCAAACGTAGAATTTGAGTGAGGCTGCTCTTTCTGCCGAGAAAACGAACTCGCCAGGCCTCGAGATCTTTGGAGTCATTGATTTTGCCCAGATCCTCAGAAGCTTTCGAGGCAAGCTCTTCAAGCTGATTCAGCACCATTATCGCGATTCTGAGGGAACTAGTTCTTTACTTTATCCTGGGCTAGCGACAGCAGTTTGGAAAAACTGGTCGGGTCGTTGACTGCCATCTCCGCCAGTTCCTTGCGGTTTATCTCGATGTTAGCCTTCGATAGACCGTCAATAAATTGATTGTAGGAAAGTCCGCCAGCTCTGGCGGCAGCGTTTATGCGCGTTATCCATAACCGCCTCATGTCGCCTTTGCGCTCACGGCGATGACAATAGGCATAGTGCAAGGCATGCAACATCGACTCATGTGCGCGCCTGTAAAGCTTGTGCCTGGTGGCTCTATGCCCCTTGGTCAGCTTTAGAACTTTCTTATGTCGTCGGCGTGTAAGTACGCCGCCTTTAGCTCGTGGCAATTCATTCCTCCTGGATTACTTTAAGCCGTAGGGCATCAACTTCCGGAGCCTTGGCCTGTCTGGCCGCTGGACTTCGATCGTCTCGTCAAAAAGCCCCCGAGTCCTGGCTGGCTTCTTCCGCCGCAGATGGCTCTTGCCGCCCTTGACTCGCATAATTTTGCCGCTCCCTGTAATATGAAAACGGCTCTTAGCGCCTTTATGAGTTTTTAGTTTTGGCATTTATACTTCTTCCTTAACCTTTAGCTCCTTGGCCTGAGCCTGTTTTGCCGAAATAGGAGTGAGCACCATATTCATAACCCGGCCTTCTACCAGGGACAGACTTTCTGCAGAGGCAGAGCCATCAAAACTCGCTACGTCTTTTAAATCTTCCGCTACTTTCCTCAAAGCTCTTATGCCGAGTTCTGGATGGGTCACTTCACGACCCCGAAAAACTACGAAAACCCTTACCTTGCCACCCTCCTCCAGTAACTTCCTGGCAATTTTGATCTTGGTCTCGAGGTCATGCTCCTTTACGCGAGGTCTAATTCTGATTTCTTTGAGCAGACCAGTTTTCTGGCCTTTTTTCGCTCTTCGCTCCTTCTTTGTCTGCTCGTATCTAAACTTACCATAGTCTAGTAACCGGCAGACAGGCGGAGTCGCTGTCGGAGAGACTTCCACCAAGTCAAGATTCTTCTCATCGGCAATCTGAAGCGCTATCTCTGTCGGAATCACACCCAACTGCTCCCCTGCTTCGCCGATGAGCCTTACTTGCCTAACCCGGATCTCTCGGTTTACACGTAGCTCTTTAGTTATGTTTTTCTTCTACCTCCATGCTACAGGCAGTCGGCCGCAACTATATCATATTAGCACGAATAAATCAAAGCTTGTCCGTAGCTTTGGTTTCAATTACCGATTTTGCCCTGCTGATGAACTCGGCAACCGATAAGGCTCCCATATCTTCGCCATTTCTCAACCTGAGGGAAACCGAAGACGAACTCATCTCCTTATCACCAATAACCAGCATATACGGAATCTTGTTCAGTTGCGCCTCTCTTATCTTCAAATTCATCCTCTCTGAGCGTTCATCAACCTGTACCCGCATCCCACTTTCCCGCAGTTGATTTGCCACTTGATTCACATAGTCCAGGTGCCGGTCAGCGATAGGGATTACCACCACCTGAACCGGAGACAACCACACGGGGAAAGCGCCAGCATAGTGTTCCACCAGGCACGCCATAAATCGCTCCATACTTCCCAGCACCGTCCGGTGCACCATTACCACCTGATGCTCTGCTCCATCATCACCAATATAATTCACATCAAATCTTTGAGGCAGATTGAAATCAACCTGGATCGTAGGCCCCTGCCATAACCGTCCAAGCGCATCCTTGAGCTTCACATCTATCTTAGGTCCATAGAAGACGCCCTCCCCCGGGTCGATTTCGTAGTCTACATGGAGGTCTTCAAGCACCTTGCGCAGCGCTACCGTCGCCATCTCCCATACCTCCAACGTACCTGCATATTTCTCGGGCCGCGTCGACAGCATAATCTGGTACTCGTCAAAGCCGAAGGTTCTGAGCATGAAGCGCGACAGCTTAACGGCCTGCGTTACCTCATACACAATCTGGTCAGGCCGACAGAAAATATGAGCATCATCCTGAGTAAAACCCCTGACCCTTGCTAGACCATGCAACACCCCCGACCTCTCATAGCGATAAACCGTGCCCAGTTCAGCAAAGCGCATTGGCAAATTACGGTAGCTGCGCAATTGAGTCTTATACATCAGTATATGCCCGATGCAATTCATCGGTTTCACCACATATTCCACTTCGTCAATCTGCATCGGTGAGTACATGCTGTCACGGTAGAAATCCCAATGGCCACTAGCTTTCCACAGGTCCACCTTGGAGATGTGCGGTGTGAACACGATGTCATAGCCACGCTTCCTGTGTTCCTCTCGCCAGAAGTCCTCAATTAGTTGGCGCACAGTTCCGCCCTTGGGATGCCAGTGCACTAGACCCGGCCCAGCCTCCTCATGAAGGCTAAAAAGGTCAAGCTCCTTGCCCAGCTTTCGATGGTCTCGCTTGACTGCCTCCTCCAGACGCGCCAGATAGCTCTCTAACTCGGTTTCGGTATCAAAGGCAACGCCATAGACTCTTTGCAGCATTGGCCGTTTCTCGTCGCCACGCCAGTAAGCGCCTGCGATACTGGTCAGTTTGAATGCCTTCACCTCGTCGGTTGAATCCACGTGAGGCCCACGACACAAATCAACGAAAGAACCCTGCCGATATATGCTCACTTTGTCGTCGGCAAGTTCCTGGATTAGCTCTGCTTTGTAAGGCTGGGAGGAAAACAGCTTAAGCGCCTTCGGCTTGTCCAGTTCTTCCCTGACAAAAGGAAGGCCGGAAGCTACAATCTCCTTCATTCTAGCTTCTATCCTGGGCAGGTCGTCGGGGACTAGCGCTCTGGGCAACTCAAAATCATAGTAGAAGCCATCCTCTATCGCTGGCCCGATTCCGAACTTGGCTTCGGGAAACAGCGATTGTACTGCTTCGGCCATTATGTGTGCGGCAGAATGCCGCATCTTCTCCTGCCTTGCCTCTTGTTCTGCAACAGACATGCTATTCCTCTTCTACATCAAACAAAAACCCCACGCTACTTAGAGCGAGGGCCATCTCAGACCTATTCCGACACTAAGAGAACGAACCTTCACCAGCGAACGCCCCTTAGTTTATTTCCTTAAGATGTTATTTGTCAATCGTAAAGCATAAACATTGCAGGAACATCAAAACACCACTGCCACGAGCTTTAATATGATCTATCCCTTTTGACACTGAGGCCGTCATTAAATATGGCAAAATGAGGGCTGATTTGGAGCGCCAGGGGATACTCATTGGAGATGCAGATATCCTATCTCCGCCATCGCTCTAGCCCGGAATCTAACGGTGATTACCGGGAATATCCATCACTTCCGCAGAGTCCCAGGCATCACTGCCGAAAACTGGCTAGCTCCTTAAGGATGGTAGAGTTCAACCTGCCACACAGATTCCAATTCTCTGCTCAACCTACTTTGGCACAAATCCACAAACAGCTAATGCTTACCTCAAATGACACTGCGATATTCCATATCGCAAACACTTGTAGCAACTGCAATGATAGTGACTGCACCATCGCTGTCATCGATGGTGTATAAGATTCGGCGGTCGCCGATCCATAGGAATGGTGGGCAGTACTGGACTTGAACCAGTGACCTCTGCGATGTCAACGCAGCGCTCTAACCACTGAGCTAACCGCCCACGCAGACCGCATTTTAGCAGCGCCCTAATTCGCTAGTCAAGCTATCTTGACAAGGGTATTATAATATGTGCTGTAGATACGATAAGGTATATGCCCAAGTTAATATGCCTCCTAACCCTGGCTTTTGTGCTGGGTCTGGTAGCCCTACCACCAGTAGCAGAAGGTGCGAGCTGAGGAGGTGGTGATTGCGGCGTCAGTTTGACGCCTAATTCAGGAAGAGTCGGCACAAGGGTAACTCTCAGCATTATCAGTTCCAACTTTTCGCTAGAGGGAGACTACAGGATCCGCTGGAGCCCCACAGTTACTTTCGACGAAAACAGGACTGTTGTCCTTACAAAAGGCAACGTACCCAAAGGTGGCTATACCGTAGTGGCTACGTTCGCTGTCCCTGAAGCTAGGTACGGCGTCCATTATGTTCAGTTTGCACCAGTGGCAGGCGTCGACCCTGTCAACTTTCAATTTAACGTTGAGCCCAGCCTTAAAGTTCAGCCAACATCTGCCCAGCCTGGCACTGTACTAATCGTCAATGGCACAGGATTCCCATCGAACGATAGTGGGACGCTCCTCCTCGCCGGCGATGCTACTGGCACCCGTGTAAACACCAATGAGGCTGGAAGCTTTGAGACACGTTTTACAGTTCCAACTGCACCGCCTGGCGAATACAAACTTTTTGTAGACATCCCGATGGTATACGCTAAGTCCGGGATAGCAACAATCCAAATCTTGCCTGCAGTCAAACCTGCACCATCTCAAGAAACACCTTCTACGCCAAGCTCGGAAACCAAGACCAGTTCTGAAGCAGGGTACACTCTTGTCCCAGTAGAGGACCGCCATCCACCACGCGAGCCAATGCCAATTGCGCCCATGGGACACAGCTTTGGACTATGGGGAGCCAAAGAGGTAACCTTTGGTTGGAACAGCGTCACCGATTCTAGCGGTGTCACCTATACTCTAGAAATATCGCAAAATGTCAACTTCGACCAGTTCGGTGGTGGAGCACAGCGTGCGGGGCTGCTAGAAACCAGCTACACCGCAAAGATTGAGCCTGGTACTTATTACTGGCGTGTAAAGGCAGTCGATGGCGCCGGCAACGAAAGCTATTGGGGATATGCCCACTGCGCTTTCACTGTAGGTGAGCTCTCCTACCTTCTAAGAGAATTAGGAGACGCCCTAAAGTCAATATTTTCACCTGGCATCTAGCATGCCAGGCATACCGGCTAGAATAGTTACTACTGCCACTTAAGAGCAGCCAGAAAATCCTACTTTAGCTCATCTCTGGAGTAATTAAGTATCCTCCGAGCCACGATGAGCATATTGATCTGCCCGGTGCCCTCAAAGATATCGTTGATTTTGGCGTCGCGCATCCACTTTTCCAGCAGATACTTCCTGGAGTAACCAAGTGGCCCCATAATCTCTATCGCTTTCTGCGTGATTTTGGTGGCAGCTAGCCCGGCTTTGGCCTTTGCCATCGAGGACTCAAGGTTATTCGGCTGCAATTGCCCCATCATCCACAGTGACCTGAGTATCAGCATTTTGGCTGCCTTATAGTTGGCCTCCATCTCCATCACGTCTCTCTCAACCGTGGTCAAGTTCTTACGCGGAGAGCCATAGCGTATCTCTATACCCTCTTCGCGCAGGACATCTTTGACAAAATCAAGAGCGGCACGAGCAACCCCTAAAGCCATAGCACCTACAATAGGCCTGGTAACATCGAAGGTAGCCATGGCTCCTTTGAAGCCAGCGGCTTTCCCTTCGGCTGCCTTCTTAACCTCTGGACTGCCAAGTATATTGTCAAATGGTACACGACAATTATCAAAAACGAGAGTAGCGGTATCGCTGACTTTAATTCCTAGCTTTTTCTCCAGCTTCTCCACTCGAACACCAGGCGTTCCCGCCTCTACCACAAAGGACTTCATTCCAGCACGCCCTGCCGACTTGTCTATGCTGGCCCAGACCACCACAAAGCCATCAGACTCCCCCAGTCCTCTTTTCCCCCAGGTGACGAATATCTTTTCACCGTTAATAACCCATTCGTCACCATCTCTAACAGCCGTGGTAGAAATGGCAGAAGTATCTGAGCCACAACCGGCCTCCGTCATGGCCATGGCACCCCATTTCGGCCCGCCTTCGTTAAAACGTTTCAGAAAGCGCTCCATTTGCTCCTTGGTGCCAGCGGCAAACACAGCAGCACCACCAAGGCATGGACCAGGTGCAACCAAGTAGAAACCTGCGTCTCCCCAGCAGACTTCTTCCACCGTGAGTGCAGCGGTTAAATCCAGACCCCCAAAGAGCGTTCCGTCCTGCCTTCTGGACCATAAGGTATCAATCAACTCCTTGGGGCTTTCGTGTTCCTTTTCATCGTAGTAACGGCTTATGGGGCGGAACATCTCCTCAGCGATTTGATGAGCTCGCTTTATAGCATCCTTCTGCTCTTGTGTAGGTTCAAAATCGATCATTTTAGTCTCCTTTTATACAATAGCCATTCCGTCGAATGTGACAAACCCACGCCCGTTTCTAAGCCATAGCTCTACCGGATGTTCCCGTATGTAACCATGCCCGCCCAGTATTTGCACAGCTCTGTCAGTAACCATCAGCACCATATCATCAGCATACATCTTGACCAACGAAGCTTCTTTAGTCGCTTCATCCTTCTTGTCCAACCTCCAAGCAGCCTCCCATGCCATCAGACGTGTCGAGTCGATCTCAATAGCCATTTCAGCCAACATAAATGCAATCGCTTGCCTTGCGGCAATAGGCTCACCAAAAGCAACGCGCTCTTTGGCATAGTCCCTGGAATACATGAAGGCAGCTCTGGCAACCCCCGTTGCCATCGCAGACAAAGCCACGCGTGAGCAGTTGAGTAACCTGCTGAAATCACAACCGTTGGCGCCACCTAAGCGGTTTTCTCTGGGCACTCGGCAATCCTTCAAGGTAAGCTCGTACGTAGCCAAGCCCTTTATTCCCATGTTTTTCTCTCGCTCGCCGACCACCAGTCCGGGGGTACCATTTTCCACTATAAAAGCTTGACCGGTACCTTTCTCATTAGCATAGACAATCAATGCTTCCGCCTCCGCTGCCAGCGGCACATAGCATTTCTGTCCGTTCAGCACATACCCCTCTTTATCAAGCTTTGCTGCAGCAGAGAGAGCGCAGGGATCAAAATTGAAGCGAGGTTCAATGAGGGCGGCACTAGCTGGCATATATTTGACGCCACAGAAGCCCGGTAAATATTTTTTCTTTTGCTCGGCAGTGCCCATTTCTAAAACAGGCAGAGCCAGCAGCCCAGGACACAGGACATGCATGGCAATTGATAGGTCACCCCAAGCCAGTTCCTCGGCAATGAGACAGCCTGTGATGCTTGAACGCTCACCACCTCCCCCCCCATACACTTCGGGAATACTAGTGGATACAAGACCTAAATTCCACGCGGTACTGACGATACGGTCCGGTATCTCCCCGCTTTCATCGCACTCCCGGTACACCTTCCTCATTTCATCCTCAGCAAACTGCCTTACCATGTTTACAATCATCTGTTGCTCTTCGGTAGGACTAAACGAAATCATTAGCGCACTCCTTATCTTAAAGTTTTACACACGTCAAACTACGAGACCAAGTGGACGCGTGGCATACTCTCCAACCTGCTTCACTATGCTCTACAGCTTACAAGGTCATTACTATGCTGAAGCAGCCGCTGCACCATCAGCCGAAGAACAAATAGGCTTCAAAGCAAGCCCAATCGCCTTAGCCTCAGGGTATATTTCTTGACTGTATCACGCCAGTTAAGCTTCAAAATCCTGCTGCCGAAATCAGCAGTAAAAACCTTCGAGAAAAATCACCGTGCTAATACTACATCCGAACACAATAAGTGTCAAATCAGAAGGTCGCTTCTGCCGGAACGCAAACTGAGAGATAACAAAATGCAGGGCAGACTGCAACCGAGCGCAATAATTTGGATTACGATTACTTGGCACCCAACTCACCCCGCACGCTAATAAATGAAAGCAAGTTATCACGTGCGATCATCCCCACGATTTTGCCATTTTTGACCACGGGGAGTTGATTGATATTTTGCTCGGTCAACATCTTCAAGGCCGTGGTAAGGTCTTCATCCGGCCCAACCGACTTAAGATTGCTGAAAGGAGTCATAACCTCACCGACTGTCTTAACATCCCAGCGTTCGCGAGGTACTGCCTTTATGTCATGCAAAGTCACCAATCCAAGAACACGGTCATTCCGTACCACAGGGAAGCAACGCCGGCCAGAAGTCAGTATCTGCTCGTTAACTAGTTGCATAACTACCATATCCGGCGACACAACAGGACAATCATGCGTCATAAGCTCGCTGACCCTGTGTCCTCTAAGCATGTCTTGAAGCGCCAATTGACGATAGCTGTTGGCAGCAGCGTTCTCCAAAAACCAACCGATGAAGGCAAGCCACAATCCGCTAATAAGGTCACCTCGAAAGACTATGAAAACGCCTCCGAGGATAAGAAGATAGCCAATACCACGTCCTGCGTTGGATGCTATCTTAGTAGCACTATTGAGATTTCCACTGCGCCACCACAAAAGCGACCTTAGCACACGCCCACCATCCAACGGAAAACCCGGGATAAGGTTGAAAGCAGCCAAAAATATATTGATTGGCCCAAGCCAACGGCAGATGGCCGCTGCGAATTCGAATTGTGGGATGGAGCGTAGCCAAATCCAACCTGCTAGGAATATGCCCCCCAGCACCAGACTGGCTAGCGGCCCGGCAAAAGCCATACGAAACTCAACTTGTGGCTGCCGCGGCTCCTCGCCCATTTGAGACACACCACCAAAGATAAACAGAGTTATCGACACGATAGGAATACCAGCAGAGCGTGCAATTAGACTGTGCATAAGCTCATGTACCAGGACAGAGGCAAAGAACAACAAACTGGTTATGACGCCAGCGAGAATCGATGTAGCCAGATTCCAGTGGAGATAGGCTTGAGGAAAATAGCCAATAGCCAACGACCAGGTAACCAGGACAAAAACAATAAACCAAGAGTAATGTATCCTCAAAGGGATACCAAACGCCTTACCGATGTTAATACCTTCAGCTAACATATCACTGCATTTCCCTTGGTGCTAATGCCACTCGCAACCTCAGAACGTTATTCCCGCCGACTTGTTTATGCTGTTCAAAAAATCCAGATAGTTGCTCTTAGTATGCGAATCGAGCTTCGTTTTTCCCAACGCTTTCAGCCACTCGCTGTTTTTTGCGGTCATAGTCTTAGCGCACCTGTTGGTAAAGCCCTGCAGCAATCGGGCCTTGGCCGCAGCAGAGAGGCCATCCACTCTGTTAGCTACTTGCTCGGCTTCCGCTAGAAAATCAGACTGCAGTTTCTTAATTTCGCTTGCCAAAAAGCCGGCTCGCGATGGATAGTCTTGTTGCACACTCCGAACCAGTCTCTCATGAATCCACCAATGCGAAGCCGTTCCAAATTTCTCTTTGCCTCGAGAGAACAAGGCGGGAATTTCAAAACCCACGTAGAACGGAACGTAAACGCTAATACAAGGGCTTGAACCTCCAGTAAACCAGTGTGTAAGAAACTTTTTTGATAAGTGCCCCACGTAGCTCGCTGTCGATTGGCTGATAACCTCAGGGCCTGCATGCATGCAGATGGTGTTTAGCTGTTTGTCCGGATTCCACTCAAGCATACTGTAGCCATCATGGTCCTTGAGGTAATCCATCATGCTGCGCACTGTTACCTTACCCCGGTTATCCATCATAAGTCTAGTGCTGCGATTAGCGCGTTCAACACAATGCACGATCTCCCTCATTCCAGCATCGCCATAGCACTGGGCAAAATCGAAGTCTTGCTCGGATTGACACCACCCTTTCTCCACAGCGTGATTGACCAAATTTGGTGAAGCCATATCCCAGTGCTTGCCTATGGTATATCCGTTTGAAATTGAGCGGATATCTTTGACATACTCTGCCACCCAGTATTTATCAGCAGTTTCCAGAACCCAGGCCTCGTTAGCGTCAGCAATAATATAAGAATTGTGATATTTCATAGGTGTGCCAAAAAAACAATCTCCACCCTGACCATATTCCGTTAACAGTTCTGTTATCGCTCCGAGCGCTTCTTTGGCAGTAGCGCCACGTTCCAGACCCAGTCTAAGCAAGTCCATGCCAAGTAACCCACTGTCTGCGTAACTTTCTTTAGACCATACAGCCTCATTGCCGATGGCTACGCCATGCTCATTAACACCCATCTCTGCCCCCCACATCCAAAAGGGACACGACAAAAGAACCTCAAAGGTCTCCGATGCCTGTGGGATCTCGATATAGGTGCATTTCACCATGGAACCTTTATGATGTTTTGTTCTAGGAAACCGCCGAATCACCTGCGCTTCATTTGGTGGCCTATCGCTGTTCTTCCCAAAAATTACCGAACCGTCATGTGTGGAATTTCCTAAAGCTACGAGGGTATCACACATATCTGTCTCCTTTTGGTTTCAAAATCCGAGTGGCCCGCTTCTCAGCCCCTGGTATCGCATTCAGAATAAGGTCATGTTAATCACAACCCCGTTCCCTGTCAAGATTGTAGAAAACACTAATCGCAAAATAGGCTTACTTTCGCCATCGCCTACTTACACAACACCAACATCAAGTCGTTGACATTTGTCCCTGTTGGCCCGGTAACTATCAGGTCGCCAACTGCTTTTAGGGCATGATAGGAATCATTATTGAGCAACACTTCCTCTGCAGCAATCCCGTGCTCCTCCAAGCGTGCCGTCGTACTCCCGTCAATCATCCCACCGGCAGCATCGGTAGGACCATCCGTACCATCAGTAGCCACAGAGGCAATCACAACATTTTTCAGCCCTGCTATACCGCGAGCAGCAGACAACGCTAATTCCTGATTCCTACCACCCAAGCCATCACCTCGTACCTCGACAACAGTCTCTCCACCTGCAATTATGACACATGGTTTTCTAATAGGCTGGTTCCTTAGTACAACCTCACAGGCAACAGCGCTCAGGAATGCACCCGCCTCGCGTGCCTGGCAATCTAACACCGTAGTGAGTATACTTGCGTTGTAGCCCAACTCCTCCGCAGCTTGCTTGGCTGATGCACAGGCGACAGAAAGGCTGCCAATTATCCTTGTCTCGACATTATCCAACGACTTTGGCGTCTCCAGTTTTAATGCATCCAATACCCCAGGAGGCGAGCTAATGCTATATTTTTTCATAACCCTGATTGCATCCTCCGAGGTTGTGCAATCTGGATAAGCGGGGCCAGAGGCAATGGTATCCAGTTTATCCCCCAGGACATCAGATAACACCAAGCTGAAAACCCGGAGTGGCGTTGCAATTTGGGCAAATCGCCCACCTTTAACCTTAGACATGTGCTTACGCACCGCGTTTATCTCCTGAATAGACGCACCAGATTTAAGAAGTTGATTGGTTACATCAACAATGTCGCTCAGGCTAACCCCCACAGTAGGTAATTCAAAAAGCGACGAACCCCCACCTGACACCAGAAGAAGCAGATAGTTATCCTTTTCCCTAAGATCTTCCACCATTTCCAATGCTCGCTCAGTGGCCTTGATGCTATTCTCATCTGGTATAGGGTGGCCAGCCTCCCAGACCTCAAAACCATCTATCACGCCCATTGAATAGCCGTACTTTGTTATTACCAGCCCCCCGCAAATTTGTCCCTTAAGGCCCTCATTGGCTGCTTTGGCCATTCGCCATGCTGCTTTGCCGATAGCGAGGACAAAAATTTTTTTTCCAGAAACAAATCCCTGCGAGCTGCCTTCAACGAATCCTTGCGAGCCACTTTTGCCAGTATCTGTGGCGAAAATTGCGCTCAGGGCTTTCTTAACAGCGTCCTCGGGATAAACCGCACGAATAGCCTGGTTTATTATCTTAAGCGCATCTTCCCTCAATGATTCGCTCATAGCTGCATTTGTCACTTCTTAATGATAGGCCTTGGGCTAGATAAGTCAAGTCTTCTACAGCCTCGCATCGTCCTGATTTGGCAAACATTGGCCTGGAGGAGAATTTCGCTGAACTTGACGTTCGGAACTTCACATTGCTACAATGCCGTTTGCTTCCTCTCTCAGGAAGACTACAACCAATACAGGGGTATAACAAGTGCACCATTTCAAATCTGACAAAATACGCAATGTCGTCTTGCTATCACATTCAGGTGCCGGAAAAACATCACTAGCTGAAGCAATATTATTCAATTCGGGAGCAATCACAAGGCTAGGTAAGACCGCGGATGGAACCACAACCTCAGATTATGATGCCGACGAGATAAAGCGATATATCAGCATTAATCTATCCTTGCTTCCATACCAATGGAAAGACACGAAGATAAATTTAATTGACACGCCTGGATATCCCGATTTCGTGGGCGAGGTCAAGGCAGGGCTTAGCGTCACCGAAAGCGCAGTAGTAGTGGTCTGTGCCGCATCAGGCATAGAAGTTGGCACCGAACAGATTTGGGAATATGCAGATGAGGCCGAAGTGCCCCGTATCATCTTTGTTAACAAGATGGATCGTGAAAACGCCAATTTCCTTACGGTACTCAAGGACATTCAGGCGAAGCTAGGGTCAAAGTGCTTGCCAATTCAATTACCCATAGGCTCCCAAAAGGATTTCAAAGGCGTGGTGGATTTGGTAAGCAAAAAAGGATACGGCGGCACTACTAACAAGGAAATCGAGGTGCCATCCGCTCTCATGGGCGATGTAGATTCGTATCGCGAAAAACTTGTTGAAGCAGTAGTCGAGGTTGACGATGAGCTTCTTTCCAGATATCTGGAAGGCGAAGCGATTAGCGATGACGAAATATACCGTAGCCTGAGACAAGCCACTCTGCTTGGTAAAGTTGTACCTGTACTTGTTGGCTGCGCCATTACCAACACTGCTATTACGCCCCTAATGGAGGCGATTTGCAGTTACTTGCCTTCGCCTCAAGATAAAGGCCCGGTGAAAGTCATCAACGCCGCTACTGGAGCAGAAGAAACTGTAGAGCCGGCCCCAGAGTCACCGCTATGTGCACTGGTATTTAAGACAAGCACTGACCCCCGCGCCGGCAGGCTTAGCTGCTTTAGAGTATATTCAGGAACGATTTCCAGCAATTCTCAAGCGTGGAATACCAACAAGAATGCTGCTGAACGAATTGGCCAGCTTTTTGTTTTGCGGGGCAAGACACAAGAACCTGTCTCGGAAATGGCTGCCGGTGACATCGGAGCTGTTGCCAAGCTCACGTCAACGTCCACTGGTGACACCCTTAGCCTGCGCGAGCGCCAATTTAAGCTTGCCCCTATCGGATTCCCGGAGTCGGTTCTGAGCAGGGCTATTTACCCTAAGTCCAGGGCCGACCTAGACAAGATGAGCACGGCATTGCCCAAGATTTGCGAGGAGGACCCAACACTCAGAATAGAACGCGACCCGGACCTTGGCGAGATGCTGTTAAAAGGCATGGGTGGGACTCATCTCGATGTAGCTGCAGATAGACTAGTGCATAAGTTCGGGGTGGAAGTTATCCTTGGTACACCAAAGGTGCCTTACAAGGAGACAATTGCTGTGCCAGTGGAAGCGGAGTACAAACACAAGAAACAAACAGGTGGCCACGGGCAGTATGGGCACGTTTTCTTAGAACTAGAGCCATTACCTAGAGGTTCCGGGTTTGAGTTCGATGAGAGAGTGGTAGGCGGTGCTGTACCAAGGAACTATATCCCAGCCGTGGAAAAAGGTGTGAACGAAGCTAGACTCGAAGGCGTGCTAGCGGGATACCCTGTGGTTGACGTGAAAGTAACATTGTATGATGGCAGCTCTCATCCCGTAGACTCCTCAGAAATGGCCTTCAAGATTGCCGCAGCTCAAGCCCTAAAGAAAGGGCTGT
>VGOO01000004.1 GCA_016875925.1 Chloroflexota bacterium | reverse complement strand
CCTGGGGACGGTAGAAGCCGTTGATACAGTTGAGCAGGCAGGTCTTGCCGGCGCCGTTGGGGCCGATGATGGCCAGGATTTCGCCCTCTTTCACCTGAACGTTGATATCAGCAAGAGCCTGCAAGCCGCCGAAAGAGAGGGAGACATCTTCAATGCGCAGTTTGGCGCCATTGCCCGATGTGGTTGCCATAGCCATCTCACCTATTTCGTGGACAGAGCCACGTCCGAAGACTTTTATACCCAAAGCCATCGAGGCTATTGCCCCGCTAGGCTGCACGACCACTATATACGAGAATGGAGACGACCGCTAACTGGCCTGAATCTCTCTGGCATTGAGCAAGAAGCCCTTGTCAGTATACATCATCTGTCAAGAAGTAACGAGACATGTTGCATAGGTTATTGTGACTCATGCAACTAAATTTTTACCAGTGTATTCTTATTGCACAAAGAAGTCAATAGCCGGAGCAGAGATGTCAGGCACAATTATTTGGATTATGTTACCACTGGACGAACATGGGCATGACGACGTGGACGTAGTTATCCACGCCCATGGGGCGGATGACACCCGGGCTGGAGGAGGTGGTGGTTTCCAGTGCCACCTGTTTTTGGTGGATGACGCCGAGCACGTCTGATACGTATTTGGCATTGAAGGCAATCTTGGCTGCTTCGCCATCAATAAGCGCATCGATTTCGCTCTCGTTTTCGCCGATCTCCTCGGCGCGGGCGGAGATTTTTATCTTCCCTGGAGTTGGCTCCGCACCAGGTAACATTTCCACGCGGACGATGCCGCTGCCATCGCGGGCGAAGATAGATGCCATTTTGATGGCTTGCAGAAACTCGGCAACATCGATTACGGCGCGTGACTGATAGCTCTGGGGAATAAGTTGTGAGTAGTTGGGAAAGGTGCCCTGTATAAGCTGGGAGACCATCTCAATGTTCTTGAGGTGGAACAATACCTGGCTTTTCTGCTGGTTCACGGTGACCTCAACCGGTTCTTCCTGGTCGGCAAGAAAACGACTGAGTTCGTTGAGCGCACGCGCCGGTATGATGATGGCTACTTTGCTACTAACGGGTGATAGGAGTGTGGTATTGTGTACGCCGAGCCTGAAACCATCGGCGGCAGCCATAGTGAGTTTGTCCTTTTCGAATTCAAACTGGACGCCGGTAAGCACGGGGCGCGATTCCTCGGTAGCTGCGGCGAAGGCAACCTGGCCAATTCCGGTTCGCAGGGCTTCAGCTTCTATCTTGGTGGTAGCGCCATCTCCCACTTTGGGTATAGGCGGGAAGTCCTGGGCATCTAGCCCATTGATCTTGGTCTCGAAGCGAGCGCACTTCAGCTTGAGGGTATTTTTGGTGAGGGTGATGTTTATCTGGTCATTGGGCAGGAGGTTGACGAACTCGGTGAGCAGGCGGGCGGGGACGGTGATAGCGCCTTCCTCCTCAATCTTAGCGCCTATCCAGCAACTGACTGCCATCTCTAGATTGGTGGCTGCCAGTTTCAGGCGCGATTCATCGGTCTGAATTAAAACATTCTGAGTGATGGGTAAGGTAGTCCGCGTGGCCACAGCTCTACCGACGATGCTCAATCCCTTATTGAGGTTTTCTTGAAGGCAGGACAGCTTCATGCGACACCCCCGCTGCGATAGTGTCAAGAGTATACTCTGCTGGTTGAATCAAGTCAATGGGCATTACCAAGGCAACAGGCATGACACGCCTCTCAATGACAAATCAGTAGGGTCACAATGAATAAGGAAAATCTACTCAAGCACTACTGTGCCGCTTTTGCCACCGCTTTTATGGGTCAGGCGTATGTCTGTGAGTCGGATGGAAGGGTCAACCACTTTGCACATGTCATAGACAGTGAGGGCGCTGATGGCTACGGCGGTCAGAGCCTCCATCTCGAAACCGGTCTTGCCGCTGCCCTTGACCATGGCAGTGATGTCAATGGCTGAGGCTTTCTCGTCCAGCTTCAAATCAACATCAACCTTATCAATTAAAAGGGGGTGACAGAGAGGTAGCAGGCGGTGGGTCTCTTTGGCTGCCATGATGCCGGCAACTTTGGCTGTAGTCAGTACATCTCCCTTAGGCAGCTTTCCCTGCTTGACCAGGCTTAGCGTGGCAGGCTTCATGATAACCTTTCCCTTGGCTGTAGCATGCCTGGCCGTAACCGGCTTTTCATTGACATCCACCATGCGTATGTCCCGTGCCTTATTCATGACTACCCTCCTACCTGAGACATGCGGCGCTTGATAACCACGGGTTCCTGTGCCAGGTGATGATTGCGGGGCTTGGTCTGGATGGCTTCCATAATTAGCTGCCTTATCTTTTGTGATGGAGCGCCCTGGCGCAGCGCCTGGCGGAGGTCAATCTCCTCATCGCTGAGCAGGCAGGGGCGCAGCTTGCCTTCAGCAGTGAGGCGCAGGCGATTACAATGGACACAGAAGTGTTCGCTGACAGGCGTGATGAAGCCAACAGTGCCAGTTGACTTGGGGAAACGATAATACCGGGCTGGCCCATTGCCCTTCATGGTGTCAGACGGCTCCAGTTTGCCCAGGCTGTGCAGGCATTCCATGATTTCTTTTGCCGGCATAAATTGAGGATGTAAGTCTGCCCTGCTGCGCGTGGCATGACCCTCGTGTGGGTTTTCGGTGGCGAAGGGCATTAGCTCGATGAAGCGGACATGCCAGCCATCTTTGATAGTCAGCTTGGCGAAGTCCGGAATCTCATCGTCATTGACGCCGCGCATGACCACCACGTTAATCTTGACTGGCTCCAGGCCATAGGCTCTCGCAGCTTCGATTCCCTTAAGCACCTCATCCAGCTTGCGGTAGCGGGTGATGCGCTGAAATTTGTCAGGATTCAATGTATCCAGGCTGACATTGACTCTCTTTAAGCCTGCCTTCTTTAGCTCAGGAGCGTATTCCTGCAGCAATACTCCGTTGGTGGTCAAAGATATGTCATCTATGGTGCCAATCCGTGCCAGCATAGCTATCAGGTCTGCCAGCCTGGCTCTGACCAGAGGCTCGCCGCCGGTGAGCCTGAGCTTGTTGATGCCCATCTCAGCAGCTACCCTGGCCACGGTGGCGATTTCCTCGTAGCTGAGAATGTCGTCATGGGACAGGAGGCGAATGCCCTGGGCTGGCATGCAGTAGGAGCAGCGCAGGTTGCAGCGGTCGGTCACGGAGACGCGGAGGTAATTGATAGGGCGGTTAAAGGTATCTGAAAGCCCGGTCATGTTTTTACTTTCTCTGCCAGTTGCTCCAGTATGCGCCGTGCTTTACGCGCTGCCCGGCCGCGGTGGCTTACCTGTCCCTTCTGCTCTGGCGATAGCTCGGCCATGGTCTTTCCCAATTCGGCCAAGTAGAAAACAGGGTCGTAGCCGAAGCCGTTTTCCCCCCTGGGTTCTGTGGTGATTGAACCATCGCAATCACCACGACATATTATCGTTTTTTCCCCAGGTACGGCAATTGCAATGATGCAAACGAAGCGCGCGCCCCTTTTTTCAGGCGGTATTCCCTCTAGCCTGGAAAGCAGATATTCTACCCTGTCCTTGTCATTGGCTTTGTCGCCGGCATAGCGAGCGGAGCGGATGCCAGGTTCTCCATTAAGAACGCCGACTTCCAGGCCAGAGTCGTCGGCAAGGCTGATTAGGCCGCTGGCTTGAGCATAAGCTTCAGCCTTGATACTGGCATTCTCCTGGTAACTGTCCCTGTCTTCTGCTACGTCTATGGCGATACCTATCTCTTTTGGGGTTACCAGTTCAAAGGGTACGCCATTGAGCAGCTGGCAAAGCTCGCGTGCCTTTCCCTCGTTGGTAGTAGCCAGCAGGAGTTTGGGCATCTCGGTCAGTCGAGGTCTATCAGTCTACCCTTGAGCTTCTTCATCACCTGTGGCAGGGTGGTGTATTCCATCTCCTCCAGTGGCAGGCGATGAGGTTCGAAAGGCCCCATGCGGCGCAATATGTCGGCGATATCGTTGGCCTGCTTACGAGAGTTGTCGAAGGCGGGGTCATCGAACAGGTCATTGGGGCCGACCAGCATACCTGCTGAAAGCTGGAAGCCAGCAGCGATAATGCGTGGTGGGCCGTCGAAGCGGGTGGGGTTGCTCTGTGCCACGCTTACTGGCATGAGCGGGCCGTGGTGGGAACCCCGCATCCAGCCCTCTACGATGTTTGGCCCGGCGAAAGGTTCCAGGACTTCGCCCACAGCAGGGAAGTAGCCCTGGCAGCGGACGATACAGACGGGGTCGTCTTTGCCCACATACCTGCCGGCCATCATGCTCAGACGCTGGGTGGAGGAGACTGCGGCTATGTCTTTGGTCTCTCTATGGAAAACGGCTTTCACAGCATAGCGGCTGGGCGCGCCCAAGAAAACCAGCATGTCGTAAATCTCTTCGGGCGCATTGAGCATTACCTTCTTGTGCTCTTTGACATCGTGGATTTCAAAGGCAAAGCCACCGTGCATGTTGCCAGCTATCACCAGGCCGACGGTGTTAAAGGGGTCGGCAAAGATCTTGTATAGCGGCAGATTGAAAGCGCCGGAGGCGGTCTTATCTGCCATAAAAATGACGATTGATTCGGCATCGCGTTCCTCGATTTCCATCTCGGCAACGCCGGGCCCCATACCTTTGACATTTCCGGAGAAGGCATCCGAGAGCAAATCCTGACCAGCGCCGTGGAGCTTCAGCTTCTTGGCCACATCTGTGCAGGCGAGAAAGGTGTCCCAGGATAGCTTGTGAATCTCACCGTTCTCCTCTCCCTTCTGGTGGGTCATGATGAGCTGGAGGTCATCGCCACATCTGGTGACATGATAGTCGATGAGTGTTCCCGCTTTCTTGGCTGCCGCCAGGTTTTTTTCGGCTCGGGTCAGTACGTCAGGGTGTGAGCTGCAGTGGCCCACGTAGCCTCCAATATCGGCCTTGATTACGCTCAGGGTTAACTTCATCTGAAAACACCTCCGTTCCTTTAATTCCGCTCAGAAGACTAAATCAAATATCAAAAGTCAAAAATCAAAATGACAAATAAAAATGCAAAGGTTATTTCTCACCATCTAGGTAGCTTCTTGCGCTCCTTGGCACGCTTTTCTCGCTGGATTCTGGTCATCTCTTTGTGGCACTTGGTGCAAAGTAATACCAGATTCTCATATCTGTTATCGCTGGGGTTACCGTTTTTATGGTGAAGGTGGCCACCCCTCTTTAGACTTTGGCCACATTTCGCGTAGTTTTTGCATAGAGATTTTTGCCCGTTCCTGATGAACTCCCTTTTGTTCTTTGCTACCGGCTTGCGTTTAGTTTTGAAACCCAAGGGTCAGGGATACCCATGGCCGCACCTCCTCTTTGAACTTTGACCTGCCATTATGCATTTTGATATT
This sequence comes from Chloroflexota bacterium, assembly GCA_016875925.1. GTDB lineage: Bacteria > Chloroflexota > Dehalococcoidia > GIF9 > UBA5629 > VGOF01. The sequence goes on along the minus strand of VGOO01000004.1, from coordinate 28,912 downwards.
TGATTTTTAACTTATACCAGCGCTGGCAGTCTGTATTCCCCGTAGACCTTGCGCAGCACTCCGCAGACCTCGCCAAGCGTGCCGTAGGCACTCACCGCTTCTATGAGGTAGGGCATAAGGTTTTCTGTGCCCTTTGTAGCTGCCTGGCGTAAGGCTTCGAGCTTTGATGATAGCAGCTCGTTATCTCGCTCTCTCCTTATTCGGCTGAGCCGCTGCATTTGCCTTTTTTCGCCTTCCTTGTCCATCTGCAGGATGGGGATGGCGATAGGCTCGTCAACTACATAATCGTTGACACCCACGATGGTGCGTTTGTGGCTATCTATCTCCTGCTGGTAGCGGTAGGCAGAATCGGCAATCTCCCGATGGAAAAAGCCGGCTTCAATGGCAGGGATGACACCGCCCAGGGCATCTATCCTGGCAAAATATTCGTAGGCTGCCTTTTCTGTCTGATTGGTCAGGGCTTCCACGAAGTAGCTTCCCCCCAGGGGGTCAATGGTGTTGGTTACCCCACTTTCATGGGCGATGATTTGCTGGGTGCGCAGGGCGATGGTGACTGCCTTTTCCGAAGGCAGGGCGAGCGCCTCGTCCATGGAGTTGGTATGCAGCGATTGCGTGTTTCCAAGCACCGCCGCCAGGGCCTGGATAGTAGTACGGACAATGTTGTTTTCCGGCTGCTGTGCGGTGAGAGAGCAACCCGCGGTCTGTGTATGAAAGCGGAGCCACTGTGAACGTTCGCCAGCATGATAGCGTTTCTTCATCTCCCTCGCCCAGATGCGGCGGGCAGCACGGAATTTGGCTATCTCCTCAAATAAATCATTATGGCAGTTGAAGAAGAAGCTGAGCCGTGGAGCGAAGTCATCGACTTTTAGACCTCGGTCCATGCCTGCCTGGACGTATGCCAGGCCATCGGCCAGGGTGAATGCCAGTTCCTGTACTGCCGTAGCGCCAGCCTCCCGGATGTGGTATCCGCTGATGCTGATAGTGTTCCAGCGTGGCACCCTCTTCATGCCAAACTCGAAGGTATCCACAATCAGTTTCATAGAGGGTGCAGGGGGAAAGATGAATGCGTTCTGTGCTATATATTCCTTGAGGATATCGTTCTGAATGGTGCCGCCCAGCTTTTCCAGTGGAATGCCCCTTTTCTGGGCGTTGGCAAGATACATCGCCCAGATGACTGCTGCTGGCCCATTGATAGTCATGGATGTGGTTATTTCATCGATGGGAATACCATCGAACAGTATTTCCATATCAGCTAAAGAGGAAACGGCTACGCCACACTTGCCGAACTCACCACGGGCCTCGGGGTCGCTGCTATCGTAGCCATTGAGGGTAGGGAAGTCGAAGGCAACGCTGAGTCCAGTCTCACCATGCTGGAGAAGGTACTTGTAACGGGCATTGGTCTCCTCGGCACAACCGAATCCGGCAAACATGCGCATAGTCCACAGCTTACCCCTGTGGCCGGTGTAGTGCACGCCGCGAGTGAAGGGGTATTCGCCAGGGAAGGTCAAGTCACGCAGGTAGTCGAAATCGGGAAGGTCAAGGGGAGAATGCAGGCGTTGGATGGGGACGCCAGAGGTGGTGGCAAAGGACTTCTGCCTTTCCTGGCAGCTCTCTGACTTGGCATGGTAATGGCGGGCTTTCCGCTCCAGGTCTGGTTTCACTTGGTGTGTCATGGTCGTACTCTGCCAATCAATAGTCTAAACCCTTACGAGACAAGGTACCCTGGTCGTAAGGGTGCTTCACCTTGGTCATATAGGTAACCAGGTGGGCTAGCTCTATAAGGCGTGGGTCAGCATAACGACCGGTGAGAATTAGCTCCACGTTATCTGGCCTATCCTTCACCAACCTTATCACATCCTCGATGTCTATCAGTTTCCACGCAGCAGCCACATTCACTTCATCGAGTATCACCACATCATATTTACCGCTGAGCATGGCTTCTCGGCCTGCTGCCAGCGCCTTTCGTGCTTCTTCTTTTTCTGCCGGTTTCACATTATTCGGGTCGCAGAAAGTCTCAAACCCGAACCTATCGAAGGTCACATTGGGCAACTTGGTCAGCATCTTCTGTTCTCCATAGGGGAAAGGCCCTTTCATGAAGAAGACGATATAAATACGAAGGCCATGTCCCAGGGCACGAAGAATTACTCCCAGAGCTGCCGATGTTTTCCCCTTGCCATCACCGGTAAAGACCTCAACCAGGCCTTTTATGGGGGGTCCTGGCGCCTCTGCGTTGGTCTGTTCGTCCGACACCAAGCCGAGTTTAGCAAAAAGGCGGAAATAGTGTCAAACGAAGGTTGGGTGGCCGGAGAAAGCGGTTTTGCTATAATGGTGGCGCAAGGAGAGAGAATAGATTTGACCCCTCTCGATACGGAAATGGAGATAATACCCGCAGTCGATATCAAGGGTGGCAAGTGTGTACGGCTGTACCAGGGAGATTACACCAAGGAGACGGTGTTCTTCGACGACCCTTTGGCTGTGGCTCTGAAGTGGGAAAGCCTGGGGGCAAGACGGATTCACCTGGTTGACCTGGACGGTGCTGCTGCCGGAGAAGTTCGTAACCTGGCGGTCATTGAAGCCATTGCCAGAGAGCTGCGAGTGCCGGTGCAGCTTGGCGGCGGCATTAGAGATAGCGCAACGGTAAGCAAGCTGCTGGATATCGGAGTAAAGCGAGTGATATTGGGGACGGCGGCTGTAGAGCGCCCTGAACTGATTAAAAAGCTTTGTGGGGAATTCGGCGAGGCTATAATTGTGGGCATAGATGCCAGGGATGGCATGGTGGCTACCCGTGGTTGGCTTAAGGGTACTCAAACGAAAGCTCTGGAACTGGGCAAGAGGATGGTGGAGTTAGGTGTGAAACGGATTATCTACACGGATATAAAGCGGGATGGCACCTTGACTGAGCCTAACTATGATGAAATTGCTGAGATGGCCAGAGGTGTGCAGGCAAAAATCATAGCCGCCGGCGGCATTTCGGCATTGGAGCATTTGACCAAGCTGAAGAAGCTGGGAGTGGAGGGGGCTATCGTAGGCAAGGCTTTGTATACTGGGAATATAGATTTGGAGAAGGCGCTGAAGCTAAGTCAAAAATCAAATGGTAAAACTCAAAATGACAGGTGAAAGTGCAAAATATTTCCAGAAAGGCATGCAGAGGTAGTGCTGAAAAGGCTTAAGGAATTCCAAAGACGAATAGCGGAGGCTGGCATTGATGCCGTTGCCATTCTCTATTCGCGGGACCTGTACTATTTCACCGGCACGGCCCAACCCTGTGTCCTGCTAGTCAGCCCCGAAGAATGCCACCTGTTTGTAAGGCGTGGCTATGAACGCGCTATGGCAGACGTCGGGATGTGGCTTGACCGACATAATTTGAGTAACGAGGGACGGTTGGATGCAGTTGCCAGAAAGCTACGGGAATGGAAGATAGCGAAAGGTGTGCTTGGCATGGAGCTGGATACGACTCCTGCTGAGGTTTACCTGGAGTGGCAGAAGCTGCTTCCTCAGTTTAAGATTGTGGACGCATCCCCGTTGGTGTTGGAACAGCGAAAGGCAAAGGACGCAGAGGAGATCGCCTGCATTCGGCAAGCTTGCAAGATAGTAGATGTTGGCCACAGGCGGGCGCTGGAGGTGCTTAAGGAAGGCATCACCGAGCTTGAATTTGCAGCAGCAATTGAAGATGCTCACCGCCGCGCCGGACACGAGGGCTTAAGCTTTTTCCGGCGCCCCGACTTCTTCATGAGCCGGGGACCGCTGGGGTCAGGTGCTAACCTGATGACAGCCAGCGGCATTGTCTATAGCATTGCGGGGGTTGGAATGAGCGCTGCGCTGCCTGTTGGGCCCTCCTTGAAGAAGATTGAGAGGGGAGAGTCAGTGGTAGTCGATATACCCACATTATACCGGGGATATCATGGAGACCAGTCACGGACCTATGTTGTGGGTAAAGCCAGCGATGGCCTTCGTTCGTTACATTCGGGCCTGAAGGATATCTCAGATTATATTATTTTCAATACGATGCCGGGCAAGACCTGCAAGGAGTTGTTTTGTCTGGCATGGGAACGGGCCAGGGAGCTTAAGCTGGAGAGCAGCTTTATGAATCTTGGGCAGAAGCAGAACACCAGCTTCATCGGACATGGTGTAGGGCTGGAGTGCAATGAGCCGCCCATGCTGGCAGCTAACGACGATTCCAAGCTGGATGCAGGGTACACTCTGGCTCTGGACCTCCACATGTTGCGTGATGGGGTCGGAGTGGTAAAATTGGAAGATACCATTCTGATAACTGAAACAGGTGCCGAGATTCTCACCTTAAGCCCTAGAGAGCTTTTCGAGGTTGGAGGGTGACTGGCGCAGAGACAAGACCGAATGAGGATACGATATGTAGGGACAGGTTTTCAAACCTGTCCGAAAGTGCGTGGTGACGAGATGCTGAAATTTGATGATAGAGGTCTGATACCGGTCATAGTGCAAGATGCAGGTAGCGGCGATGTGCTGATGCTGGGCTATGCCAATGAAGAGGCTCTGAAACGTACGATGGAAAGCGGTGAAGTCTGGTTCTATAGCCGCAGCCAGCAGGAGCTATGGCACAAAGGAGAAACCTCGGGCAATGTGCTGAAAGTGGTCTCCGTAACCAAGGACTGCGATGGCGATGCCATTCTGATAAAAGCCAACCCTGCTGGTCCAACCTGCCACACCGGGGAGCGTAGCTGCTTCTTTCAAGAGTTCAGTGGAGAAGATCTAGGGTAGTTTTCACCCTTACCCTAGCCCTGCCCCTCTCCCGTAAAGGGAGAGGGGATTTTGGTATTCGCTCTCACCCTGACCGAGGCTGTCTGAAAACTCCAAAAATGACGTGATTCGTGTAAGGCGGGTTTTCAAACCCGCCCACCGTCTTGCGGGCGCACCTAAAGGTACGCCCCTACGTGTTGTTTTTGGACAGCCAGGGGATTTTGGTATTCTCCCTCCCTTGGCGGGAGGGAGTTAGAGGGAGCGGGACTCCTGAACTGTTTCACCTGCATCGGCTTCAATTACCCTGTCCAAAGCGACCACAGCCGCTTCAAGCTGGCTATCATCGGGTTCCCTGGTGGTCATGGCCTGTAGCCACAATCCCGGGCCGAGGAAAAGACGCACTACCGGATTCTTGCTGTGTGTCCCGCCAAAGCGCACAAACTCATAGCCAAATGCGGCGATGACCGGTATGAGGATGATGCGCGAGGCAATGCTGAGCCAGATGTCAGGTCGGCCCAGCAGGGCAAAGACGATGATAGCTATCACCAGCACCGCCAGCGTGAAGCTGGTGCCACAGCGGGCGTGGGCGGTGGGATATTTCCTGGCCGATTCCAACTCTAAAGGTTCGCCCGCCTCATAAGCGTTCACTACCTTGTGCTCGGCGCCATGGTAGGCAAAAACTCGCCTGATATCCGCCATCAGGCCTATGAGCTTCAGGTAGGCGATAAAAATCCCTATGCGTATCAGGCCCTCGATAAGGTTGCTGACTAATGCCGAGGTTATGAAGGGGTCGATAGCATAGCGGGTGAGCAGCAACGGGCCGATGAAGAACAGGACGATAGCAAAGACAAGAGCTATCACCACGCTGCTCCAGAGCGCTGCCGGGGGAATATCTTTCTCGCCTTCTTCAGCGGTGGCAATCTGCGCAGAGCGAAGCATGGTTTGGATGCCTAAAATCAGGGTTTCGATGAGAACGATGACGCCCCTGACTAATGGCGTCTCACGTAGCTTGCCCTTATAGATGCTGGACAGCGGCTCGCTGATTATCTCCAGTTGGCCATCGGGCTTACGCACTGCCATAGCCATGTGTTCCCGACCGCGCATCATCACTCCCTCGATGAGCGCCTGCCCGCCGTAGTAGAAAGGTTTCTCCTTTGTCATTCAAAACAAAAAGGAGCGGTGTTCAGCCGCTCCTCGTCTTAATTACAGCGTTGAACTACTTCTCCATCTTGTACTTGCGCTTGAAGCGCTCCACTCTGCCGGCAGTATCCACTATCCTTTGTTCGCCGGTGTAGAAAGGATGGCACTTGCTGCAAAGCTCCACCCTCATCTCCTTCTTGGTGGAGCCAGTAGTGAAGGTGTTGCCGCAGGAGCAGACCACCCTGGCATCATTGTAATACTTGGGATGGATTTTTTCTTTCATGGCGTTAGTCGGCGTAAACGCTGACCTTTCTCTTGTTCTTTGTTGTGGGTTCGTATTTGACCATGCCGTTGATAAGAGCAAATAGAGTATGGTCTTTGCCTACGCCCACGTTGTTGCCGGGATTAATCCGGGTACCGCGCTGGCGGACCAGTATGGTGCCTGCAAGCACCTGCTGTCCGCTGTATCTTTTCACGCCCGGGCGCTTGGACTTGCTGTCGCGCCCGCATCGCGTGCTGCCTCCGCCTTTCTTATGTGCCATTAGCTATCACCTCCTGCCACCTTTTCCTTGCGGGGCTTGCCACCAGGCTTGACTATCTCTTTAATCTGTAGCCTGGTATAGAGTTGCCTGTGTCCCGTCTTGCGGCGATAGCGCACCTTGTTCTTGTACCTGAAGACAATCATCTTATCGCCCTTTATCTCGCCAAGGCTGGTGGCAATGACCTTAGCGCCATCTACGGTCGGATTGCCGATTAAGGTGTCTTTGCCATCGGCAACTAGCAGCACCCTGGACAGCTCGACATTTTCGCCCTCGGCGATGCCCATATGGGCAACGTCCACTTTCTGTCCAGCGCTGACTCTATGCTGCTGGCCGCCGGTTTCTACTATTGCGTACGTTGCTGTCATGTCAAAAAGCGAATGATAATTTAACAGATTAGGTCGAATAGTGTCAAGTTCGATGACCTCACGGGCATAATGTTAATTATTGCAACACAACAGAAGTGTCAGACGAAGGCGGAGATGCCCAGCATCTCGCGGCCGATGATGAGCTTCTGTATCTCGGTGGAGCCATCGGGAAAGGTGAGCGTGCGGGCATCACGGAAATATCGCTCCACCGGATATTCCTCGGATATGCCATAGGCGCCGTGAACCTGTATAGCCTTGGAGGTGACACCTACTGCCATCTCGGTGCTGAAGCCCTTGGCCATGGCAGCTTCTCTGAAGCAGGGCTGTCCCTTGCTGAGCAGATAGTAAGCCTGGAAGCAGATGAAGCGGGCGGCTTCAGTGATTATGACCATATCGGCAATCATCTCCTGAATGAGCTGGAAGCTGCCGATAGGTCGACCGAACTGCTTTCTCTCCCTGGCATACTTGATAGAGGCATCGATGGCTGCCTGCGCCAATCCTACCGCTGCCATACCTGCCGATATCCTGATTTGCATCAGGTCAGCCAGCGCTATTAAATAAGCCTCTCCCTCCCTGCCTATCAGGTTGCTTGCGGGCACACGGCAGTCTTCGAAGGTGACCTCAGAGGTAGGGCAAGAGCGGCAGCCCAGCTTGGGCAACTCGCGGGTGGTGAATGGCGATTCGGCTTTGTCCACTATGAAACCAGATATGCCTCGGGCGCCCTTGCTGGGGTCGGTGGAGGCGAAGACCACGGCCACATCGGCGATGCTGCCATTGGTAATCCAGGTCTTGGTGCCGTTGAGGATATAGTAGTCGCCTTGGCGCACGGCAGTCGTCTTGAGGTCGCGGGCGCCGGAGCCAACATCCGGCTCGGTGAGGCAGAAACAGGCGATGTTTTCCAAAGACAGGATTTTGGGGATGTATTTTGTCTGCTGTTCCGAGGTGCCGTCTCGAGACAGTATGGGCATTATGGCTGAGTCCTGAATCATGGCTATCATGCCCAGGCTCAGGTAGGCGCGTGCCCCTTCCTCCGCCAGGACGCCGAAGGAAACAAAATCAAGACCTTGTCCGCCGTGCTCCGGGGGGAGTGTGGCGCCGATATAGCCCAGCGGATGGAGCTTGTGCAGCAACTGCAGCGCCACATCTTTGGGCATGGGGTGGTATTTGCGGTCGTATTCGTCGGCGATGGGAGTTATCTCCCGCTCCAGGAAATCACGGGCATTTTTTTTGAGTATCTTTTGAGCTTCGTTAAGTTCCAGAATCATTTCTGCTCCTCCTCGGGTTGGGTTTGTCTTTCTGACATATTGCAGGTCAATAATTTTGACTTCTAACCTTTGATTTTTGACGTGCTTCAGACGAATGCGGAGACGCCCAGGGATTCCCTGCCGATGACCAGCTTTTGTATCTCTGCCGTGCCTTCGTAGAGGACCATGGCCATCACGTCACGGTAGTAGCGTTCCACCGGGTATTCGGTGGAATAGCCGTAGCCGCCGTGTATCTTAACTGCCTTGACGGCGGCTCTCTGGGCTGCCTCGGCGGCGAAGTACTTGGCTACGGAGGCTTCCCGGGTGAAGTGTTCCCCCTTGTCCTTGAGGAATGCGGCTCGGTGGACCAGCAGCCTGGCTGCTTCGGTTTCAACAATCATGTCCACCACCATTTCCTGGACAAGCTGGAAGCTGGCGATGGGTCTGCCGAACTGGATGCGTTCCTGGGCATACCTGGTGGCGGCGTCCACGCAGGCTTGAGCCAGGCCCACGCAGCCGGCGCCGATGCTAATCCTGCCGCTGTCCAGCGCGGTCATGGCTATCTTGAAGCCATCGCCCACCTGCCCCAGGATATTCTCCTCCGGCACTTTGCAACCCTGGAGAATAAGCTCGGCGGTGTTTGAGGCATGAAGCCCCAGCTTTCCCTGGATGTCTCTGCTGGAGAAGCCGGGCGTGCCCCGCTCCACCAGGAAGGCGGTAATGCCGCGATGCCGCTTAACTTTATCGGCCTGAGCTGCAATTATGGCTAACCCAGCCACGCCGCCGTTGGTAATCCACATCTTGGCGCCGTCGAGCACCCACTCATTGCCCTGGCGTGTGGCGGTAGTTTCCAGGCCGGCGGCATCGCTGCCGATATTGGGTTCGGTGAGACCAAAACAACCTATAAGCTCGGCCTTGGCGGTGCGAGGGAGGTATTTCTTTTTTAGCTGCTCACTGCCCCACTTGAGGATGGGAACCTGGAAGACAGAGACCTGCACAGTGAGCGTGGTAAACACCGATGCCGAGGCTCGGGCGATTTCCTCGCAGATGAGAGCATAGGTCAGGTAGTCGGTCCCCAGTCCGCCATACTCCTGGGGAACCGGCGCTCCCATCAAGCCAAGTGCGCCCATTTTCTGCACAATCTCGTGCCTGAAGTGCCTGTTCTGGTCGTCCTCCGAGGCTACCGGAATGATTTCCCTTTCGGCAAACTCCCTGGCCAGGTTGCGGAACATCACTTGCTCATCGGTGTAGTCGAGTTTCATGGTCTTCTTCCTTTATATTGTCGGTGCAGCGACTTATTCTAGACCAAGCCGAAAGAGCTTGTCCACACGGTGCACGCCATAATAAATCCCAAATTCCAAGCACGAAATACGAAACAATATCAAAATTCAAATGTCCCAAATTGTAAATTTTCAGGCGATTACAGCGATGTTTTTGATTGATTACAACGATGAACGCTGCCATCTTTTTGGTTTTGGGATTTTGTTATAATACGCATGGGGGTTGGTTGATGCAAGAGGCGTTGCTCTATGAGAAGCTCCCGGGGTCGCGTGTGCGCTGTCACGTCTGCCAGTGGCGGTGCCTGATTAACCCGGGGAAATACGGCGTGTGCCGGGTGCGACAGAACGCGGATGGTGCGCTCCAGGTTCTGAACTACGCCCAGGCGTCATCAGTGGCGGCAGACCCCATAGAGAAGAAACCGCTATTTCACTTCTTCCCGGGAACCGGCTGTTTTTCGCTGGGCACGTGGGGATGCAATTTCCACTGCCATCACTGCCAGAACTGGACGATTTCCTGCGTGGAGGAGCCGCACAGGATGGCTGACGCCTCGCAGATAATGTTGCCCAAAGACGCAATCAGAACGGCTAAGGCACGTGGCTGTGCCGGCATTTCCTGGACATATAATGAGCCTAGCATCTGGTTCGAATATACGCTGGACTCGGCAAAGCTGGCCAAGGAGAGCGGGCTTTACACGGTGTATGTGACGAATGGTTACATGACGCCCGAGGCGCTGGACACCATCGGGCCCTACCTGGATGCCTGGAGGGTGGATATCAAGGGATTTTCTGATGCCTTGTACCGAAATCTGGCTGGCATTCCGCGGTGGCAAGGGATACTGGAGGTGGCGGTGAGGGCGCAGGAGAAATGGGAGATGCATGTAGAGGTGGTGACAAATATAGTGCCTACCATGAACGATGATGATGAGCAGCTTAGAGGCATTGCCTGCTGGATAAGAGATTCGCTGGGAGAGCTTACGCCCTGGCATGTGACCCGATTCTATCCACAGCACGACATGACCCATCTGCCGCCGACGCCCATAAAGACACTGGAGAAGGCTTATAGCCTGGGTAAAAAGGCAGGGCTGCGCTTTGTTTACCTGGGGAACGTGCCCGGGCACAGCAGCGAGAACACGGTCTGTTATTGCTGCGGCAAGCTAGTGATAGAGAGGCAGGGATATAACACCAGGGTGGTTGGCTTGAATGGTTCGAAGTGCAAGTTCTGCGGTTCGGAGATGAATGTCAAAACCGTGCCGCGGGAAGTCAAGTTGAGGAGGTAGGTCATGGCAGGAATAGTATTTGGTTGCATTGTGCCGCATCCGCCGTTGATGGTTCCAGATGTGGGAAAGGGGCAAGAAAGGGCGATTGCGGCAACACTAGAGGCTATGGATACGCTCCGCCAGCGGCTGGCGAAGCAGAACCCGCAGACCGTGCTGGCTATCAGCCCTCACGGACAATACCATGATAACGCCATGGGAATGCTAACGGCGAAGTCGTGCGATGGCGATATGCGCCGCTGGGGAGCCAGAGGGCCAACCCATCATTTCGACAATGACCTGGAGATGGTGAAGCTGATAACAAAAGAAGCCGAGGCGGCTGGTATAGCGGTGAAGTCTATTGGAGAGAAGGGCTACGAGCTAGACCATGGTGTAATGGCGCCCCTTCACTACCTATTGCCTGCGATGAAAGGAATGGCGCTGGTGCCTCTGACCTTCTCCTGGCTACCGCTGGCGACCCACTTCGCCTTCGGTAAAGCTATCAGGAAAGCAGCGGAGCAGAGCAAAAAGAAAGTGGCTATCGTTGCCAGCGGCGACCTATCCCATCGGCTCATCCCCAGCGCACCGGCGGGCTATGACCCACACGGCAAGATATTCGACGAGAAGCTAGTGCAAGCATTATCGCAAATGGACACCAACAGTATATTGAACTTTGATAGGGAGCTTGTTGAGCGAGCGGGTGAGTGTGGTCTGCGTTCCTTTGTTATACTATTGGGAGCATTAGACGGGCTAAAGGTAAAGCCAGAAGTGCTATCTTATGAAGGGCCGTTTGGCGTAGGTTATCTGGTGGCTTCGTTCGAAATCAGGTCCTGAGAAACATTCCAGAGGTTAATGATGAAAAAACAGCTTGACCCTTTGGTGCAGTTGGCTAGAGAGGCAGTAGAAAGCTATGTAGGACAGGGAAAAACGTTGAAGCCGAAGGAACTATCTCCAGAGATGAGAGAAAGGGCCGGGGTATTCGTGTCCTTGAAAAAGCATGGTGAGCTTAGAGGCTGTATCGGCACCTTCGAGCCGACGCGGAGCAATGTTGCCGAGGAGATTGTAGCCAATGCTATCAGTTCAGCCACGCGTGACCCTCGTTTCCTGCCGGTCAGCCCTTCAGAGTTGAGCGAGCTGGAATACAGCGTGGACGTGCTGACGCGGCCGGAGCCTATAGATAGTATCGAAAGGCTGGACCACAAAAAATACGGCGTAATTGTGGAGTGCGGCTACAGGAGAGGGCTGTTACTTCCCGACCTGGAAGGCGTGGACAGCGTGGAAGAACAGATACGCATCTGCCGCTTGAAGGCAGGTATAGCCCCTGACGAGCCTGTCCGACTCTACAGGTTCCAGGTGAAGCGGCACCGCTAATCCAGACTCCCGACATTGTCACGAAGCACCAACGCAGAGTGCCACCATTTTGTGCCTGCCAATTTCATACTTTTGGCCTCCAGCGATAGTACCAAAGTACCAGCCGGTTTTAGGTCTAACGGTTGATGCTCATGGGTGTGGACTGGTCTAAACTTGGCATTACCAAACATAAGAAGGAGGTATTGCCATGAACAAATGGACAAGATGGCTGCCGCTGGTGGCCGTGTTGTCGCTGGTAGTGTTAATCAGCCCTGTGGTTGGTTGCGCCCCCAGCAAACCAACTGCTGCTCCGGCACCAGCACCGGCGCCTGCTCCCCAGCCTACACCATCAGCGCCACCAACTGCTGCTCCCCCCGTGGCTCAAGGCACTGCAGACCTGGTAGTCAAAGACCTGTGGCATCAACAGGGTCAACTCTTCTACAAGGTAGCAAACTTGGGCACCGCCGCATCACAGGGTGGAAAGGCAGTTCTACATGTGGATGGCGTGCAAAAGTCGGATGACTATGTTGAGCCCATAGCTGCTGGCCAGGAAGTAACTGCGGTTTTCCAGCGCTGGTCCTTCCCAGGATATGAAGAAAAAGATCCGCCCAAAGCTTCGGATATAGGGGCACAGAGGCTTACATTAACCGCGAAGGTCTGCATTGACACCGAGAACACCACCAAGGAAAGCAATGAGACCAACAACTGCCTGGAAAAGGTCATGGGTCAGCCTTTTGTGTACAATTTCATACTGTATGCCACCACAGCCGAGTGGATGAGTGGCAATGATAAGATACAGTGGTACCTGTCGCCAACTAATGAGAAGGGTGCCGCTTTCCCCAGCAACTACAAGCTGGAAGACGGGCAGTTTTACCATGGTGCATTGGCTATGTACCCGCCGCACAAGAGCAATGGTACTATACAGGGTACATTTGGACAGCCTTATTCTGACAATCCTTATACACCTGCTGCCATACAAGAAATTAAGATACCCGAGCTTGCTAAATTCACAGCAAAAGTCGGCTTCAGAGAGGATGCCAAGACCGACGGTGTTACTGTCTCCTTTGGTTATGTGGAGCCTAACCGCAACCTGGTATGGTTGAAGACAATGAAAGTGAACTATGACGGCAAGCTGGACAACTTCGAGGTTGACCTGAGCAGCCTGGCCGGTCAGAAAGCGCTCTTCATTTTGAAGGTAGAGGCCGGAGCCTCATGGCAAGATGACTGGCTAACATGGGTAAATCCCAGGATAAGTCAGTAAGAGTGCTCCCAAGCAAGACGAGTCTATAGTATCAAGATTAATTAAGGCAAGAAGCTCGGATTCTGCGGACTGCTGATGGAAATCGGCTGGTTCGGATAGTATCCGAGCTTCTTTATTTGCCTTCCATATGGTTCCTCAGATACAAGTAATATCAATGTGTTGTGGCACATGGGTACGGGTGATATAATCGCTGCATTCCTATTGGTCATGGAAAGGCGATTCATTCAGGTTATGGAGGTGGCGAAATGAAAAGATACATGAACTATGTGGCGGTAATTCTGTTGCTGATTCTTGTGGCGGGCATGCTGGTGGGGTGCATCAAGGTGGTCAGGAAAGGCGAACCGGCAGCAACACCGGCTCCGGTGACTCCAGCATCTCCTCCCCCTTCCGGCGCTCCGGAGACACCTGGCCAAAGGCCAGTGGTAAATTCTTTTTCGGCCAGCCCTGAGACTGTCTACCAGGGACAATCTGTGACATTGAGCTGGAATGTAGTTGGAGCTAATACAGTGGTTATACAGCCATACATCGGTACAGTGCAGCAGGTGGGTAGCCAGGTGCTTCCACTGTCTAGCAGCACTACCTTCACCCTCACTGCTACCAATTCCTCTGGCAGTACTACTGGCACTATAACAGTGGCAGTGAAACCACCTGCGGCAGGAATACCTGACCTGACGGTTACGGACATCTGGTTTATAGGAGATACTGTTTACTATAAGGTAATGAATCTGGGAAATGTCGAGGCGAAATTGAGCCTTTCGAAACTCTACCTGGACAATATTGAGAAGGCAACAGACTACTTGGACGCGGTTCCCGGCGGCCAGGAGGTGACCGGAGTCTTTCACCAGTACCATCTGCAGGTGTTGGAGGCAGGGGTTACTCCCGACTTTCCCTCGTCTGCACCTGCGCCCGTAAAGATTAAGGTGTGCGCTGATGTAAACGATGATGTTAAAGAAAGCGATGAGCTCAATAACTGCAATTCCATAGTGCTGGGCTTCTTGGGGGGATTTGATTTTGTGGAGCAGGCGCATCAGGCTGTTTGGCGGAGCGGGGCAGGGCTTCTGAAATGGCCCATGGTGGCCAGTGATTCCAAGGGAGCAGCCTTCCTTAGTAAATATGCCCTGGAAGACGACCGTAGCTATCCCAATGCTCTGGCTATGTATCCACAGCAGGTTCCTTTTGGTGTAATTCAGGGGACTTTTGGGGAGCCTGTCACTAAGCAATATGGCATGGAAGCACAGACACGGGAGTTCGTGGTCCCGCAGAAAGCAAAGTTCAGCGCCAAAGTGGGCTTAAGGAAGGATGCCAGCAAGACTGACGGAGCTACGGTTTCCTTCGGTATCATGGACCCCAGCGGCAGCCTTGTGGTGCTTAGAAGCTTGAAGGTGGTCTATGATGGAATGCTAGACGTGGTTGAAGCGGACCTGGGAGCACTGGCAGGCCAGAAGGTCTTTTTCGTATTGCGGGTAGAAGCTGGCCCGAGCTGGGAAGACGACTACGTTGTCTGGATAGAGCCGGTGGTGATACAAGAGCAGTAGGTGGAAAGCAGAGCATTATTCCCGTTATTTTTGCGCCGAGACCGCCATGATTGTCTCCCCTCATATCGGCATGTTTAGCGGGATGGTTAACGCAGTGGTGAATCGATTTGGTTTGCTGTTTGATAAATCATGTATTATGCGCTAAAATCAGTTTGATATGGAAAAATTGCTGACTACTAAAGAGGTAGCTGACATCTTGAGGCTGCGTGTTGAGACGGTCACACGGAAAGCGGAGCAAGGGCTGCTTCCTGCTATTAAGGTTGGTGGCAGGTGGAGGATACCCGAGGGCCGTTTCAGCGATTGGCTGAGGAGCAAGGAATGGCTGACTTCTGTAAAAGCACGAAGAAAACTGGAAAAGCCGATAAAGTTGAAGACATATCGACTGGGAGAGGTGTGCGGCGATTTATCTAGAAGAGAGATTTACGAAAACCTGTGATGGCTGAGCCTGTTTTCATTGATACCAATATTTTGGTGTATGCGTCAAATGAAGATAGCCTACATCATGCTAAGGCTAAAGCTGTTATCCAGAGTATAAACGACGGGGATTTGCCTGCCTGCCTATCCACCCAGGTGTTAGCTGAGTTCTTTGCTACAGTGACTAACTCCAGGAAGGTGGCTAGACCCCTCAAACCCGGTCAGGCTGCGGAAGCTGTTGAGGGTTATCTTGATAGCGACATACTGAAACTAGCTCCCAACGAGGACATATTGCGATTGACTCTGGCGCTGGCCGAGCAGCATCAGGTCATTGGTCCCGACATCTTCGATGCCCAGATCGTGGCTACTATGCTGCAGAACAGGGTCAGGACGATATACACGGCTAACACTGACGACTTTAAGAAGTACTCCGAGATAAAAACGGTCAATCCGCTTGATTGAGTGCTGGTCGTAAGCGTGATTCTAAGACCATAACCGCGCGGCTGAAAACGGATGTGCATGACGAGGTTCTATGGCATCACTCTGACGCTAGTCTGCCTGGCCTGCCTGTTGGCCTTTCCTGCGTTGTCGGCGACTGTTTCCGCTTCTCCCCCAGGTTCAGCGGTGCTGAAATGGGCGATTATCGACACTCCGGCAAGCACGCCGGAGAAAAACGACATCCTCTCGCCCTCTGAAATCAACGCTATAACGGTTTCTCCTGATGGCAATACGCTGTATGCCATAGACATTCCCAACGCTTCTTCCGGGCCAGTAGTTATTCCCGGCATCTGGAAGAGCACTGACGGCGGATATAGCTGGAGTCCCAAGTCCACACAATATCTGGTGACGGCTATGCCCCAGCCGAGGTTTCCGGTCATGGACATTACCGTAGCGCCAGATGATTCCAACCTGGTAGCGGTAGTCTGTCTTAACGCCCCCGGAACCTTGAGGCGAGAGATTTACCTTTCAACCGATGGCGGCACCACCTGGTATTACGCCGGAGCTATACCATGGGTTTATGGCGGAGGTGAGCAAGTGGGGGACATCGTCCTCTCTCCGGGCTACGAACTGGCGGGCAAGCCTGTGCACGACATCATAGTTTGCAGCCGCAACCCTGCGGATGGCAACGGACAAGGGGAGGTCTATGTCCTGACTTATCCCGGCTTAGGCGGCTGGAAGACGCAGGATTTTGGCAAGGGTGACGTGATTGCCATTGCCTGTTCACCAAACTACACAACGGATTTCAGCCTGGTAGCTATGGCATCGACCACACAACGTACCTACATCCACCTGGGCTATCGAGACGTAGCAGCCAATACCAGCCGCTGGAACATGGACGCCAACTGGCCAGTGGAGATGTGCACGCCAGACCAAAGCGGCAGTAGCGGCAGCGGTGAAAACCAGCTTATCACTGGTGACATCGACCTGCCAGGAGATTTCCTGGGAACATCGCGGGAAAAACGGGTCATTTTCGCCAGCTATGACTCTGATGGGAAGGCACAAGGAACCAGCCAAGTTCTGGACGATGCCTATCGGCTCAACGACACATTGATTACCAGGATGAAGATGCCAGGCTGTGGCAGCAACGCTCGGATAAGCACCATCGCTTACCATGGTGATAGCAAGAAGGGGAAGCTTTTGGCTGGTGAAGTGGGAGCAACCGCCTCTGAAGCTGCGGGCAGGGTCTGGATTTGCCACAATCCACTGGAATCGTGCCCTATATGGAGCTTGTCGCTGAAGCCGCCTACCGGCGGAGGCAACCACGGCTATGCCAATGCCCAGATTGCCTGGGTTTCAGACGGCTCTGCGGCCTTTGGCGGCACCGGCTCTGGAAACCGCAATACGCCGCAGAAATGGGCAAATCCGCATGATGTTTCTTGGAATGGCCAGAGCCTCGATGAATCAGCGGTCTCCATAACACGCGATGATGGGATATCTTGGAATCAGATAGGGCTCATCGATACTGTCGTCAACTGGCTGAAAAGCGTGTTTCCTGCTTACGACGAATCAACCCTCTACTTGGCTACGGTAAACGACGCCGGCTTCGACAGCGTGTGGCGCAGTCAAAGTCCGTTCCTGGGACAGCCCTGGGAGCGGGTGTTGTGCGTGATGGGAGAATCACCTATTCTGCGACTGGCGCCGGAGACAAAGGATGGGGCCACGGTCTTCTGGGGCAACCAGGGCACTGACATGGTGCGGCACTCCACGGACAGTGGTCAGATTTGGTACAACTGTATGCCTGGCTTCATCATACAGGACATGGTAGCAGCCGATAGCCAGACGCTGCTGGTGCTGCAAGCCGATGGCCAGGTGCGGCGCGGCAGCTATTCCAAAAGCTGGACTTGGGAGGATGGCGTGGATTCTGGCCTGATAAGTGCGCACACAATTGCCATACATGGCGACTATGTCCTGGTGGGAGCAGCTACAAGTTCAGTATCGCCTATTGCTTTCTCGGCAGATGGCGGACAAAGCTGGACAAAAATAACCGAGCAAACGCCCAGCAATGGCAACAGGCACGTCGCTTTTGACACTTACTTCAACAGAAATCGGATTATCTACGTTGCTGACGACAGCGGCGGGATGTATCGCTGGGCGATAGGCACCAGCTATGAATGGGATGACCTGGCGCCCCCCAACAACAGCTTCTACGGCATGGCGTTAGGCGGTGGCGGTGCACTCTATGGCACTTTCTTTACGGCTGCCAGCGGGGTGGACCGCACTTTGTACCCGCGTAGCGGAATACCCAAGCCAGGGATGTACTGGGACTCGCTGACAACAGGCCTTACTGCTGACGTACGGTTTACAACCGAGCCTGATGCCCTGGCTATCTCACAGACAACTTTGTGGGCTATCGATGCCCGCGCTTACAGCCCGCCGGCTCAAGGACGTCTCTGGGCTTTCACCGATACGTTGGCCAGGAGCAGTCCGAAGCTGAATGAACCTGCTGAGGGGGTGACTTTGAACTATGACCCGGTAAGCGGCCGGAACCAGGAGATAGACCTCAAGTGGGAGCAACTGTCGCTGGCGTCTGCATATGAAATCGAGTTAGCCAGAGACGAGGACTTCAGCTTACGGATTACCGAGGCAGAGCCGGCGAACAATCCATACTATCAGCCATCTCTCACTACCCAGCCGACGTACAGGATTATCCCCGGCATGTTGCCCGAGGTAAACACAACCTATTACTGCCGAATAAGGGTCAGGGAGGCGGCCACGGGCCAGAGAATCCGCAGTTGGTGGTCTGATGAGCGCAGCTTCTCCGTGGGGCCTGGGGTACCCGTGGCAGCATCGCAAGTTGGGGTTCAGGCGCTGCGGCCAGTTCACTGTAGCCGTAGTGTATCGGTGTCATCGGCGGCGTTTTCCTGGACGCCGTTCAAGGGGGTGACGGAATACAGGTTCGTGCTGGCGGAGGATTCTGCACTGATAAGAGTGCTGGTGGATGAGGTAGTAGCAGGCACGGCATTTGAATACCGGGGAAGGCTGGATTACGGAAAAAGCTACTTCTGGCAGGTAACGTCGCTCAGGCCCTATCCCAGCCAGCCCAGTTCGGTGTTCAGCTTCAATACTGAGACGCTGCCCAAGCCAGTGCACCCAGAGCAACAGATGTCAAACCAGTTGTTACAGATAGTGCTGGCGATGTTCCTGCTGAACGTCCTGGGCAACGTCACCGTGATTGCGGTGATGGTGCTGGTGAATAGGAGGCGAGAAACAGGAAGCTAAGAGTTAGAGGCGACCTATGAAACCAGATTTCCCAGCCCCAGCTCTTTTAGCTTCTTCTCAGTGGGACGGCTGGTCTTGGTGTCCCAGCCGTGCTCGTCGTAGTAGTCGTCCAGCATCCCGTTCACATCCTGCCGTGTCAGCTCTTTCTTAAGGAAGTAGTCCTTCAGCGTATACTCCTTGTCAGGCGCTTTTAGAGGCTGGAACCAGATATCGGGTGGCTCATCAGCCTTGCGGTCGAAGCCAGCTTTACAGTTGAGCACCTTCCACAAATTCCAAACACGCTCGCTGGTCTTCTTGAGGTCAGCAGGCGTTACCTCCACGCCGGTCACAGCCGAGTACAGATCGGCGAAGATATCCATGCTGTAAAAACGCGAGATGTAGAGCCGATGACACTGTCCGAACATGTTGAACAGGTTGAAAAAGTCCTCGCCATGCTTGGCCATCCGCCCCACGTTAAACGAGTCCTCGCTATAGATGCGCTTGATGTCCTCCTCCGGCATTCCGCAGCGGTTGGCCTGTTTCAGCAGTTCCTTGACAGGCCAGCCAGGGCTATACGAGGGGGCACCCATGGCTGCTGCAACTCCCAGCGGCCGGCCCGGATACACCATCATCTCAAACTGCATTGGGCCTAAGCCGGTCATCCGGGGGTCGCCAAAGAGAAACTGTCCTTTGATTACATTCTGGACATATTTCTCCACGCCCTTGCCAATCCTGCAGGCAGCGACCACGATGCCATCAGCCAGGACATCGCCAAAGTCTTTCCTGAAGGCTACCATCTCTGCCAGCTTCAGCAGGGTGTCCATGCTCCTGTCCAGCACTATACCGCCGGTGTCCTCTTTGGTGATAATGCCATCTTCGTACAGCGTGACCACGAAGTCCACCAAGCCCTGCAGGCTATAAACTCTATCGATGCCATAGCGATTGGTAACATCAAAGAAATGCAAGGCATCGGCATACCTGTCTAAGGGCGAACCTCCTGCGCGATGTCCGTAAGCAGTTGAAGCAGTCATGATGGCTGAGGCAGCAAATATCGCCGTATCGTAGGTAGTCACACCCTTTTCCAGTAAATCGATGCGGTCCTTGTCGCACATGGGACAGGTGATACAAGCCACCTTTTTGCGGCTCTTCTGGTGCAGCTTGTAAATCTCATCCTGCAACTCTTTAATTTCCGGCGGGAAGGGCACAAGAATTGATGAGTTCTTTGCCAGCACCGGAATTGCCCAGCTTGCGGTCATGGCAAAGGCGCCGCCCTTCAGTAAATCCCCCCGCAGGTGGTATTCCTTTATCCTGCCCCAAAGCTCGTCCACCGCCTTGCGCAACCGCCTGGGATGCGCCACGGTGATACTCCTAGTCCCCATCATAGCCACTATAGCCTTGAGATTCTTGGAGCCCATCACGGCGCAGAGTCCGGTAGAGCCTAGAGTCCCTCCCTTGTCTATCTGCGTCACCGAGATATTGACCAGGTTTTCGCCCGCCTGGCCAATCGGCACCACGCTACAGGGTTCGTGTCTCTTGCGCAGTTCGTCTGTAGTCTCAAACACATCCCTGCCCCAAAGGCCCGCAGCAGGACAAAGCTCCACACTGTCATCATGTATTTTGAGGTACACCGGCTTAGAGGAGCGACCGCTGATCACTACATGGTCATAGCCAGAGGATTTCAGAAAATGGCTGAAATAGCCACCGCCGTTGGTATGGGGAAAAGCACCGTTTAGCGGCGCTTTGTGGATGACCATAACCTCGGACGAGCCGGGTATCATGGTGCCATTAAAAGGCCCCGTGCCAATAATGATAGCATTTTGCGGAGAGAGCGGCTCCACATCTGGGGATATCAGGTCATAGGCCAGTTTATTGTTGATGCCAGCACCGCCAATGTAAGTGTGCGCCAAATCAACATCCAGCGACTGCTTCCTGATTTTGCCGCTGGTGAGGTCAACATGAAGGATATTCCCGGCATATCCTGGCAGTGCCATCTCAGACTTTCTCCTCTACCTTAACCCTGGCTAGAGCATCATAGGGACAATACACGGCGCAGACGCCGCAGGCATCGCAGTCTTTGCTAAAGGTTATCTGGTACTCGTTCTCCTTGCCCACCAGCTTCCTGACCTGGATGCGGGATGCAGATAGGTTGAAGTCGCCATCCTTGGTGAAGGAACAGCGCAACATACAGCTCATGCAGCCGGCACACTTGGAAGCATCAGCCACTACTCTACGATTGCGCTTAGAAAGTATGGATTTAGAGGCTGGTTTCTTGGGCGTCATACTTCACATCGAGACCGGGCTTAAAGATATGTCAAAATAGCACTTTATCGAATCAGTTGTCAATTTGCCCATGCTATACTATGATTGAAGCTATGGCTAGCTTGGCTGAGGCTAAAGAGAGGGTGCAGAAGCTCCGAGAGCTGCTCAACCACCACAACTACCGCTACTACGTGCTGGACAGCCCTGAGATCAGCGATGCTGAGTACGACCAGCTAATGCGCGAGCTACAGAAGCTGGAAGAGGAGCACCCCGAACTGGTAACGCCGGACTCACCCACCCAACGCGTGGGCGCTGCGCCGCTGGAAGCCTTCGGCGTGGTGGAACATACCCAGCCCCTGCTCAGCCTGGCCAATGCTTTCGATGATGATGAGCTCGATGCCTGGTACAAGCGGGCTTCCAACCTGCTGGAGGGTCGCCAGACCGATTTTGTCTGCGAGCTGAAAATGGACGGCCTGGCTGTGGCACTAACCTACGTAAACGGCTTGCTGGAGGTGGGAGCCACCCGTGGCGATGGCTTCCGTGGCGAGAACATCACCCAGAACCTGAAGACCATCCGCAGCATACCGCTGTCCGTGCCCAAGGATGCCCCCAGGAGATTTGAGGTCAGGGGCGAAGTCTATCTGCCCAAAGCCGGCCTAAAAAAACTGAATCTGGAGCGAGAGAAAGAAGGTCTGCCGTTGTTCGCCAATCCCCGGAACGCCGCCGCTGGCTCGGTAAGACAGCTAGACTCTCGCATCACGGCGCAAAGACCGCTGGACATCTTCATCTATGGGCTGGGTTGGGCCGAGGGTAAGGCAATGCCCGAGACCCACTGGGAAATCATGCAATACCTGAAGTCGCTGGGCTTTAAGACAAACCCCAATAACGCTTTATGTAAAACTCTGGATGAGGTTAAGGCCTATTACAAGCGCTGGTTGGACAGGCTGGAGACTTTACCCTACGATGCCGATGGCGTGGTGGTCAAGATAAACCGCATCGCCTACCAAGATGAGCTGGGCTATGTGGGACGCGAGCCGAGATGGGCCATCGCCTATAAATTCCCGGCCACGCAGGGTACTACCAGGCTGCTGGATATCGGTATCAATGTCGGACGTACAGGAAGCCTCAATCCTTATGCAATCATGGAGCCGGTGCAGGTGGGGGGAGTAATCATCAAGCAGGCTGCGCTGCACAATGAAGAGGACATCCACCGCAAGGATATTCGCATCGGCGATTGGGTCATCATCCAGCGTGCCGGCGAGGTCATCCCCGAAATCGTAGGGCCTATCCCCAGCCGCCGCACCGGCAAAGAGAAAATCTTCCACATGCCCAAGAGATGTCCGGTGTGCGGTGCTGAGGTGATAAAGCCCGAAGGCGAGGCTATGCACCGCTGTACCAACGCTGCCTGTCCCGCCCAGGCGCTGGAAAAGATAAAGCACTTCGCCAGCCGCGGGGCTATGGACATGGAAGGAGTGGGCGAAAAACTGTGTCAGGCTTTGTTTGAAGCCGGACTGGTCAAGGACACCGCCGACCTCTACTACCTTAGCAGGGAGCAACTGGTGAATCTAGAGCGGATGGCAGACAAGAGCGCCACCAATATCTTGAAGTCCATCGAAGCCAGCAAGGAGCGGCCGCTGGCACGGGTTATTTTCGCCCTGGGCATCCCTCAAATCGGCAGCGAGACGGCGGACTTGCTGGTAGAGCATTTTTCCAGCATAGATGAGCTTGCCCAGGCACCCAGCGAAAAACTGCTGGAGATACCCTCTATCGGCCCTAAAATTGCTGACAGCATACTTGCCTTCTTCCGCCAGAAGGAAAACCAGCACATCATCGAGAAGATGAGGAAAGCAGGGGTTAAGCTGGATGAAAGAAAGGCAAAGGCCAGGGACCTGCCCCTGGCGGGGCTGGAGTTTGTCATCACCGGCAGGCTGGATTCCTCCCCCCGCCCGGAGGCGGAGGCCAGGATAAAAGCCCTGGGAGGCAAGGCAGGTTCAGATGTCACCCGCAAGACCAACTATATGGTGGTAGGCACCGACCCCGGCTCCAAGCTGGCGCGGGCACAATCCCTGGGCACCACCATACTCAGCGAAGAAGAATTCTTGAAGATGTTGAAGGAGGCCGAAGGCAAAAGTAAATGAGGAGCTATCGCTGATGCCGAACGACCAAGCCATGGAAAAGGCCGAAGCTCCTCCCGAAGGATTTACCATCCCGATGCCTCTGGAAGTGGCCAGCGGCAAGAGCGGCGGATTGGTTAAGCTCATCGTCGGGTTGGGCAACCCGGGCAAGGAATATGCATTTAATCGCCACAACGTCGGTTTCCGCTGCGTAAACCACCTGGCAAGGCGCCATTCCATAATCATGAGCATCTATCGCTGCCAGTCACAGGTGGGCACAGGCAAAATTATGGGAGTGGAATGCGTGTTGGCTAAGCCTCGAACCTTCGTCAACCGCAGCGGGCTTGCCGTCAGTCAGCTCATGTTCCGCCACAAGGCCGAGGTTGGCGACCTGATAGTGATTTACGATGACCTCGACCTGCCGTTGGGCAAGATGAGAATTCGGGAGAGCGGCAGTTCGGGTGGACACAAGGGCATGAACTCCATAATTGCTGCTATAGGCAGCGAGGACTTCTGCCGCATCAAGGTGGGCATCGGCCGCCCCACCACCGAAAACGGAACACCTCTCACCGACGAGGATGCTATTATTAACCACGTGCTCAGCGACTTCACCACTTATGAAGAGCAGGTCATCAGGCCGGTAGTCCACCAAGCCGCCGAAGCCATAGAATCCATCCTCACCGAGGGCGTGATTACGGCTATGAACAAGTTTAACTGAGGAACAAGGCATTGTCCATGTTAAGCAAAACCATGAACACCGGAAGATTATCCTTCTTGGTTATCCTGCTTCTTATGCTGCTCTCTATCTTCCAGAGTATTGGCTGTGCAGCCACTATCAGCTATTCCGGGTCGGCAGACCATGATTATTCGGCATCAATCATCTGGGCAGGGCTGAAACGTAGCTACACCATCCATATAGGCAACTCCTATGACCAGAGCAGGCCAACCCCTTTAGTCGTTGTGCTGCATGGTGGCGGGGGTACAGGCAAGGGCATGGTCAAACTTACCGGCTTCAATGCTATTGCAGATAGAGAGAACTTCATCGTTGTCTATCCTAATGGCGTCGAAAACCACTGGAATGATGGCAGGGGAATACAACGATACCGTACCCAGGTTGAAAACATCGATGATGTTGGATTCATATCTGCCCTGGTAGACCGCCTTTCGGATGAGCTAAATATTGACGCCAAGAGGATTTACGTGACTGGCATATCAAATGGTGGCATGATGTCGCATCGCCTCGGTTGCGAATTATCCCAGAAGATAGCAGCTATTTGTCCCGTTGCCAGCAACATACCGGTAAACATGGCCTCAGCCTGGGAGCCATCGAGGCCGGTGTCGGTCCTGATAATCAACGGAACGGACGATCCACTAGTGCCTTGGGGTGGCGGCGATATACGTTTTGGGAGAGCAAAGCTTGGCGAAGTCCTTTCCGTAGCGGACACGGTCAAGTTCTGGGTTGGGAAGAACCGGTGCGCTTTATCGCCAGCGATTACACAAGTGCAGGACAAAGACCCTGCCGACGGCACCAAAGTGCGGAAGGAAAGCTACGGCGGTTGCCGGCATGGCGCTGAAGTGGTCCTTTACGCCATAGAAGGTGGCGGGCACACCTGGCCCGGCGGATTACAGTACCTGCCTGAATCGATAATCGGCAGGACATCCCGTGAATTCAATGCCAGCGAAGTAATCTGGCAATTCTTCAAAGAACATCCAGTGGAATAGCTCCAAGTCTTCTGTTTAAATTACCTATTCCTCGATGTAAATTCCCATAGCACAATTGGGTAGGGGTGATAGAGACTGCCGAATAGACACGCCCCCAAAGCTGTGGAAGCCATCCTCACCGAGGGCATAACAGCGGCTATGAACAAGTTTAACTAAATCCGCTTCAGAGAACCTACCTCGAGGCCGCAGCCTCGAGCACTGTGCTATAATTGCTGATAGAGGAAAGGTTCATGGAATACACGGTTGTGATACGAAAAGCGCCTGATAGATTCTACATAGCTAGTTGCCCGCTTATTCCTGAAGCCCATGCTCAGGGTGAGTCATATCAGGAGTGCTTGGCTAATATCAAGGAGGTGGTGGAGCTTTGTCTCGAATACCGCAGGGAACGTGGAGAGGAAATACCGGATGAAATCGGTGTTGATAGAGTCAAGATTGCGGTATGACCAAGCTACCTCCACTAAAAGCCAGAGAGGTGACCAAAGGACTACGAGCACTCGGATTCGAGAAGGTGAGGTAAAAAGGTAGCCACGCCATATTCCACCACGGAGATTGTCGCAGGGCTGCGATTCCGGTCCATCCTGCCAAGGACGTAAGCCCGTATCTGCTCTCTGACGTTCTTAAACAGGTCAAGATCAGTGAAGCCGACTTTCTGCGAGCTATTGGACGAAGGTAATGAGGCTGTTGAAGAAATCCCCTCTGTCTTTGCGAACCGAAGCTGCGGGAGAAGCATGGCAGTGAAAAATGGTTAAGAACACGATTTTCTACTCAGGTAAAAAAGACACATATAGAGAATAAATGTCACCCATCGATTTAAGCCCCTTTGTGGATGCTGTTCAGGAAAGGGCCGAGCGGCTCCGGCAATATGCGGAGAAGCAAAAGGTCTTCGGCTGGTTCTGCACCTATACCCCAATAGAGCTGATTCACGCGGCAGGGTTTCTGCCGGTGAGGATTTACGGCGGCGCAACGCCGATTAAGCTAGCCAGCACCTTAGTCCCCGACTTTGTCTGTCCCTATATGCGGACTTCCCTGGAGAGGGCGCTACGGGGCGAGTATAAGTATCTCTCCGGCATCATCCAGGGCTACACCTGCGATACGCCATGCGGCATTATCAACATCTGGGAGGAAAACGCCGGTCCAGGGCTGTTCCATTCTGTGCCTCTACCATATAATACGACTGAGAGCGCCATATCCTTCTACCGCCAGACGCTCACCGAACTCATCCAGAAACTGGCTTCATACGGCGGAAAAACCGATGCAGACTCGCTGGAGCGTTCCCTGGACCTCTACCGGGATATACGGAACTGCCTGCTTCATCTGCATCAGCTCCGTTTCCAGAACCGCCTGGCGCTTTCGGCAGGTGAATTCTATACGGTAGCCGAGGCTGGTTTCTCATTGCCTCCCGATGTATATCTCAAGCACCTCCATAACCTCATCAGCGCCCTCGGCGAAGAAAACACAAGGAACATCGGCATACCGGTCATCGTATCTGGCAGTCTCCTTGAGGACACGACAGTCTTCGACCTGATTGAATCGGCAGGCGGCAAGGTTGTTGCGGATGACCTCTGCAACGGCTACCGCTTCTGCTACCCTGCTGATGGTGTCGGCGCTGACCCCACGGAGCGTCTCATCGACCGTTACATGCACCGCTTTCCCTGCCCCAGCCGGTCGGTCATCGGAGACAGGGTCAACCATGTTAAGGAACTGATAAAGCAGTCGGGAGCAGCGGGTGCCATATTTTTGTTCCAGAGATTCTGCACTCCGCACCTGGCAGACTACCCCGCCCTCGCCGATGAACTGAAAAAGGACGGCATCCCGGTGCTGCAGGTTGAGACAGATGAGACAGTCAGCAACAGAGGACAATTGAAGACCAGGTTCGAGGCATTTTTCGAGATGATTGGGGTATAGGATGGAAAAGACACAGAAATCAACCAAGAGACTGGCAACAGCCAGGGAATTGCGGCAGATAGTTGCCGATTTCTACCTGGAAGGCCACCAGGCAAAGCAAGCTGGCAAGCCCATAGGCTGGATGCCGCCGATGAACGGCCTCATCGAGATTTTCTATGCCATGGACCTGATGCCTGCCTTTCCCGAGAACTGGTCGCCGGTCTGCGCCGCCTTCGGTTTAATCGACAAGAATTTCCAGACCGCCGAGGAAATGGGCTTTTCCCGGGACCTCTGCGGCTACATGCGAAATAACGTGGGCTACATTCACGGATTGATGGGAGTCGAAGGAGTGCCACTCGGTGGGTTGCCCGAGCCAGATATGGTTTTTCTCCCCGGCGGTGGCTGTATCCCAACCATGAAGAACTTCCAGTACATCGCTAGGCGGTTCCCGGAGGCAAAGGTCTTCAAGGCCGACCTGCCCCAGGTTCCCATCGAGAACATCCAGCGCTATCACATTGACTACGCAATCAGCGAGATAAACCGCATCATCGACTTCCTCACCGAGGTGACTGGAAGAAAGCTGGACCACGACCGACTAAAAGAGGCAGTCCACCTTTCTGACCAAGCCTGTGCACTGTGGGACGAGATTATGTCATACCGGCGGCACAAACCCACCCCCCTCTCGGCTGCCGAGATTGGCCTCATGTTCGTCATGGTAACCAGGCAGGGCACTCAGATTGCCGTGGATTACCTCACCAGGGTCAGGGACGAGGTGCGGGAACGTGCCGAAAAGGGAATCGGAGTAATCGCCGATGAGAAGGTTCGCCTGTACTGGGACAATATCCCCCTGTGGTACAACCTGGGGCTGTTCAACTACTTTGAGAGGTTTGGGGGCGTTGTCGTAGCGGAAACATACTCGGCAGCCTGGTCAATCCGGCTGGATGTGGACAAGCCCATCGAAGCCCTGGCTATGAAATCGCTCATGTCATATCCCATGGTATCCTGTGTCTCGATGAAGAGGAGGAAGGAGATGGTCCTGCGCGCCTGCCGCGACTACTCTATAGACGGCGCCATTTTGCACTCCAACAAGTCCTGTCTTCCCATCACCCTGGGGCAGATGGACATAGAGCGTGCGCTACTGGAGGAACTCGGCATACCCTCGGTCATCATTGAAGCTGACCACATGGACCCCAGAAATTTCTCCATTGCCCAGTTCGAAGAGCGGGTCAACCCATTCATGGAAATGCTGCTGTCAAGGACTTCCCACACATCAAGGTAGCAAGCAGTCGTGCAAACTGTGACCTACCACGCCGGGCAGTCTATTTTATTGCCACCAGTTCAATTTCGAATGTCAGGTCCTTGCCAGCAAGGTGGTGATTGGCATCCAGGATAACTGTGGTTTCGGTGACTTTTGTGACGGTATATATGCGGGCCTGACCACTGGAGAATATTTTCTGCAATTGGCTACCAACCTCTGGCTCAAAGCCGCTGGGAAGCGCTTCAATTGGCACTTCTTCTACCCAGTTGTCATTACGGATGCCATAGGCATCCTTTGCCGGAATGGTGACGGTTTTCTTTTCCCCCACTTCCATTCCCCGCACAGCTTTTTCAAATCCGGGAATCATCTGGCCTGCACCCAAAGTAAACTCTAAAGGCTCAAGCCCGAGCGACGAATCAAAAGCAGTGCCGTCAGCCAGTTTCCCTGTGTAGTGAACCTGAACTGTATCGCCGTTCTTGGCTCCTTGCCCTGCCGTGCATCCTGTAAGCAGTATCAATCCCAGCAGTATGGTTGCCACTAGAACGAGATATCGGTATTTCATCGCATTAACCTCCAACAGGCTATTTTAGGCACTCCCAATCCTCAGCAGATATGTGGCGGCCCAGTATTTGCTCCACTTCCTGCAGCATTATCCGTAGTTGAGGTACTGAGTATTCAGAATTGGAAGGGATGGCCAGCCGATGCTGCCCACAGACCATGAACTGGTGTTTCGTTCCGGAATAGGGTCCTATAAAGCCCAATTTCTTGAGGCGGTTAACAAAGTCCCGGCGCTTACACCGCCTCCACCGGCTCACGTCTAGGCTCCTTATTGAGGTCTATGCCATCAATCACTGGCAGAACATGGCCAAGCTTGAGCCC
>VGOO01000003.1 GCA_016875925.1 Chloroflexota bacterium | reverse complement strand
AAGGGGGAAATTATGTATAGCAAGATACTGGTTCCACTCGATGGTTCAGATGTTGCTGAATGCGTGCTGCCACATGTCGAGGCACTTACCACAGCCAACAACCCTGTTGCGATAACTTTTCTGTATGCAGTTCAACCGCTGGAAGTTATCATGGCCAAAACTGCTTTCAAGGATAAAATCGAATCAGAAGCTAGGGCTGCTGCTCAAGACTATCTTAACCATCTAGCGAGCAAGCAGAGGTATCACGAAACGGCAGAGGCCAAGGTAGTGATGGGGAAAGCAGCCGATGCCATCGTAGACTATGCCAAGAAGAGCAAAATGGATTTGATTGTGATGGCTACCCATGGCCTTTCCGGGGTCAAGCGCTGGGTACGAGGTAGCGTTGCTGACAAAGTACTTCAAGAGTCGCCTGTGCCAGTATGGCTCATCAGGGCCAGCGCTTCCAAGAAAGGCCTGCACAAAAAGGGCCAAAAGATGAAGATTCTGGTGCCTCTTGATGGCTCAGAGCGGGCAGAAAAGGCGCTAGAAGATGCTGGCAAGCTAGCCGAACAATTTGGAAAGCAATCTGTTGAGCTTACCCTGCTCCGAGTCTGCGAATTATTCTTTCCCCCTTACACTTATCCTCCACCTACACCCATGACCTGGGAAGAATACCTGGATTACGAGACCAAACGCTGCAAAGTGATATGCCAGACCTACCTGAGCAAGGTGGAAGATGAGTTAAAGCGAGAAGGCCTAACCACACACACAGAAGTGCCTACAGGCAATGTAGCCGAGGCCATCATTGGCTACGCCAACAAGAACAATTTCGACCTTCTTGTAATGGCTACGCATGGTCGCTCAGGGCTTGGCCGTTGGGCGCTGGGAAGCATAGCCGATAAGGTATTGGGCGGGGCTAACAGCCCAATACTACTAGTGAGGAGCACATAACCGCTGGCTCTATCGTTACTTCAGTGGCCCGGGAATGGGTCCTGGTATAGGTCCGGGCATCGGTTGCGGTTCCACTCCCTTGAATCTAAATCTTAAAGTGAATCTGATATTTTCACCAGCGGGCAACATCTGGGATGGTGGCATAACGCCTTCAAATACAGCGCTTGGTGGCCCGCCTGAGCTATAGCTCACAGAGTAGCCTCCTGCAGGCGCATTGCTAAAGACCTGTGGCACTGAATGTCCGGATTCTACGTAGGGTCCTTGCAGCACATAACCCACAGGACCTGACCATGGCTCATCATTCAAGGTAGCGCTGACTTCTACAGTGCCTTTAGCCTGTGCTCGGAAGTTCAAGGTGAAGGCGATAGTGCCGCCAGGCGACAGTGCCTGACTTGGGGAAGGTGTAATGCCTACCAACGCTCCCCCTATAGGGCCTCCAGAGTTATAGGAAAGCGTATACATGCCTGCTGGCATGTTGCTGAAAGTCTCAGGGACATTATGGTTGGAATCAACCTTTGGCCCGTTGATGGTGTAATTGATGCTACCGGAGCCAGGCATTACCTGCCACGGAGCACCATCGAGCGTAGCATTGACTATTATGGTGCCAGCTTGTGGTTGCGAGAAGAAGTTCATGCTGAACACTATGGTAGTTTCTTTGTACAATGTTTGGGATGGCGATGGTGTGATATTGGCCAATGTGGCACCAGCTGGTCCACCGCCGTAGTAGCTCAGAGTATAGATACCAGAGGGCATATTGGGATAAGTCTGTGGCACAGCGCCATGATAGTCCGTGACAGGGCCGTGCAAATTGTAGGCTACCTGTCCCGACCACGGTGCGCCGTTCAGTGTAGTATTTATAATCACGTTGCCAAAGGTCTGATGGGTGAAGTTCAAGGTAAAATTGATATTCCCTCCTAAACCAAGGCTTTGTGTAGGCGCCGACGAAATGCTGGTCAAGGTAGCTCCAGCCGGGCCACCTCCGTTGTAGCTCAGAGTATAAGTTCCAGACGGCAATCCAGGGAAACTGGCCGGCACTGAATGATGAGAATCGTTATAAGGCCCGCTTAGCGTATAGTCCACAGCGCCAGACCAAGCAGCACCATCGAGAGTGGCGCTGACGTTGATATTAGAAGTCGAATGCCTGTGGAAATTCAAGGTGAATGCCAGTGAACTACCAGCAGTTAGATTTTGCGTTGGAGATGGGGTGATGCTGGCCAGCGATGCCCCCGCCGGGCCACCATAATTATATGTGACCGTGTAGGTTCCTTGAGACAAATCGGTGAAGTTGCTCGGCACAGCAGCACCAGACCTGGTAGTAGGACCGGTCACGGTGAAGTCAGCGGCACCAGTCCACGGTGTTCCATCCAGAGTGGCGTAGACTGATATCCCCCCGGCAGCAGGGCCTCCACCAATGGTCTTAAAAGACCATGCGGGCGACCAGCCCGATGTCTGCCCAGCCCTGCTGGCGCTCACCCGCCAGAAATATGTTCGCCCGTGTTTCAAGGTGCCAGAGGGCACTGTGTAGGTTGGGCTGTTGACACTGGCAGCGTCAACAGTTATCGCTTGAAAATTGGCGTCTTCGGCGATTTGCACATGGTAAGAAGTAGCTACAGCAGTACAACTCCAGGCCAAGACCGGCGTCAGGGAGCCCACAGCACTGCCATCCGCCGGTGTTTCCGGCTCTACCATCATAGGTGTCGGTGGAACACATCCAGAGCCAACGAGAACAAGAGCGACCACTAAGAGGGCCACCAGGTTCTTCATGCTAAACCTCCTGCGTAATTACTATTTGACAGCCAGGAAACTGACGAATGCTTCAGCGCATTATATCACAGTTATTTCCGCTCATATATGCATTGGTGGGAACTACTGCATTCGACAACCAGTGCAGCCACAGTCGCTATTGAACAACAGGCAAGAGTGAGATGTAAGATTCAGGATGCAAGTGGCAAAACCTGAAACTTGTAACTTCAGACTGCTAGCTAGAGGTCTATCAGTCCGGTCTGGTTCCAGGTAAGGCCGTTGTAGCGGCTAATAGAGAAAGCGCTCTGGTCGTGGCCACCTGGAGCAGTGGAGCTTGTGCCGCAATAGGCCAGGTTGCCATCGGGAGACCAGGCGACTCGTGCCTGGCCTGGGCCGGTTGGGGGCTTACGGCTTTCCTGCCAGGCGGGGTATGCAGATTGTGGGTTGAAGCTGAAGTAAACCTGTGGGCCTGTAGCGAAGGTACCTGGCCTGGCGTTTAAGGCGCCGGCAAGCAGCTTGCCGCGGCTGAACCTACCATAGTGTGCCAGACTGCAGATTACGTCGTTGTGTACCAGCAGCCTGTAGACGATGGTATCATCGAGGCGATAGACACTGTCATTGGGATTGCCTACAGATGTTGACCCTGCTGGATTGTCTGTCCAGCAAGCATAGACGTGGCGATGTGCAGGGTTGGCACCGTTGTAGTCTGCGGGTAGGGCTAGGTCAGCGTAGGTGAGTGGTGTGCCTGGGCTATCGCTTCCAGGCTGGCATATTTCTACAGGATAGCCGGGAAAGGAGTTCCAGACGATGTTGCTGGTGCCCATATCTTTGAAACCGATGTAGAGATAGGTATCGTCGGTATCTGGCGGTGGCTTGCTGGCGACTATAGCCAGGAGCGTGCCATCGGATGGGAAGGAGGGAGAGTATTTGATGGCGAAGACATCGGCGCCAGCTATGGGAGGGCTGCTAGGTAGCCAACCGCTGACTCCGGTGCTGATGTCTGCCCAAGCAGTGCTCATACCAGAGCTTATGCTGAGCAGGACTCTACCGCCACCATTGCTTGTGGAGGTGCCCACAGCCAGTTCACGCCGGCCTTGGCCATAGACTGGTGAGAGGGCGAGGCATTTAGCCCGTTCGCTAGCCTTGAGTGTGCCGGCCAGCCCCATTCGGTAGAAGCTAGTGCCACCGTTGGTGGATAAATAGACTTCGGTGCCACTATCGGCAATTATGGCGACCACATTGGCATCATCAGGTGCTACGGCAAGTCCGTCCCAGGCGGAGGCTCCACCGATGCCTTTGGATGAGTCAATCCAGCCAAAGCCGCCTTGCTCCGACTTGTACAGTTTGGCGTTGAAGGCATCGATGGCGTATATGGCTTTACCATCGGGGCCAACTGCGATATGGCTGACATTGCTATTGGGGACTATGAGCAGACTGCTGTCTACCGGGGCTGCTGGCGTGACAGGCGATGGCTTGATAGTTTGGACGGTGAACTCCACACTGGCTGGTGTTTTGTCTTCGTTGCCGGCGGCGTCTCTGGATTTGACATAAAATGTATAGGTGCCATCTGGCAGGTTGGAGTAAGTCTTGGTGGTATCGCTGGTGAATGGGGAGTAATCAGCATCGTAGCCGGCAAGGTAACAGGAGTAGGTCAGGTCGGGTGTGGGCGTTTTATCATCCGTACCTGTCCATTGGAAGGTGACGGCGTTCTGGTTGACGGTTTTGCCAGGGCTGCTGTTGATTATGGTCTCTGGTGCTGTGTTGTCTGGGGGTGGTTCTGGTGGTGGGGATGGTAGGGTAAGTTGGGTGGGTTGTGGAGGGGTGACAGGTGGCAGGTTAGGTCCGCACGATGCGGCTGCTAGAGTAACAAGGGAGATGATAGCTAGTAGTTTTAAGGTTTTTTTGAGCGGTCTCGGCTTATTCACCTTACTAGTATTGTAGCTGACTGTCACCTTTCAATCCACCATGATTTGATTGAAGCCTGGCTATAGCGAGAAGACGAGTGTGAGTCTTTGACACTAATAGGTAAAGTTGATAAGCTTTCAGAAATCCTGAGGAGATAAGAGTTGCCTGAAGAGAAACGTAAAGTTGATATGGATAAGATTGTTTCGCTATGCAAGCGGCGGGGTTTTATTTTTCCCAGCAGCGAGATTTACGGTGGGCTGAACAGTTGTTGGGACTATGGGCCTCTAGGAGTAGAGCTGAAGAGAAATGTGAGAGATGCCTGGTGGCGGGCTGTGGTGCAGGAGCGGGATGATGTGGTTGGCATAGATGCCAGTATTATGATGCATCCCCAGGCATGGGTGGCTAGCGGGCATGTGGAAGGTTTTTCCGATCCGCTGGTGGAATGCAAGAACTGCCACCTGAGGTGGCGGGCTGACCAACTGAGCGGCGAAAAGTGTCCTGATTGCGACGGAGAACTTACAGAACCCAAGATGTTCAACCTGATGTTCAAGACCTTTATGGGTCCTGTGGAGGACAATGCCAATGTAGTGTATCTGCGGCCAGAGACGGCGCAGGGCATCTTTGTCAATTTCGAAAATGTGCGCTCCACCATGCGCAAGAAGCTGCCTTTCGGCATTGCTCAGATAGGCAAGTCCTTTCGCAATGAGATAACAACCGGCAACTTTATCTTTCGTACCAGGGAATTCGAGCAGATGGAGATAGAGTACTTCGTCAAGCCGGATACAGATGACGAGTGGTTCAACTACTGGGTGAAGGAACGTTTCAACTGGTATCTGAAGTTGGGCATCAAGAAGGAGAACTTGCGCCTGCGTCGGCATGGTAAGGAAGAGTTGGCTCACTATGCCAAAGACTGCTACGACATCGAGTATCTGTTTCCTATGGGTTGGTCTGAGTTGGAGGGAGTGGCTAACCGGGGAGACTTCGACCTGGCTCAACATGCCAAGCACAGCGGGAAGGGGCTGGATTATTTCGATGAAGAGACGAATGAGCGGTATGTCCCCTATGTTATCGAACCCTCGGCGGGTGTTGACCGTTCGGTGCTGGCTTTCCTGGTGGACTCCTATGATGAGGATATTGCTGAAGGCGAGACCAGGGTGGTTTTGCGGTTACATCCTGCCCTGGCTCCTATCAAGGTGGCTGTCCTGCCACTGAGCCGCAATGAGAAGTTGGTGCCGATGGCCCGGGAGGTATATACCGAGGTGCACCGTCATTTTATGACGCAGTATGATGATGCCCAGAGCATAGGCAGACGGTACCGTCGCCAGGATGAGGCTGGCACGCCATTCTGCGTCACTATCGATTTTCAGTCTTTGGAGGATAAGCAGGTCACCATACGGGAGCGAGATGGCATGGCACAGATAAGACTGCCTCTGCGAGACTTGGTATCCACTTTGCAGGCAAAGTTGAGCGGTGAGGCTTTTACCACTCAGCCCACGTGGTCAGCCAAAGCAGTCGGCACTAGAGAGGATTGATAGCAGGCTCATGAACAATGAGAAATGGGGGCTACAGATGCCCAAGCGTAAAATAGCAATCGGGCTGAGGGGCAAGATTCTCATTCCCTTCCTAGCGCTGATGCTCATTTCCCTGGGTGTTATCAGTGCTATAGCTACGCGTAGCATTTATGAAGTGGGCTATCGTGCCAGGGATAATACTGCTCGCATGGGCGAAAGCGTGGTGCGTACCAGTTTTTCGGCTTTGGAGGGAATGGCAAGGACATTAATACAACGCAAGGCACTGTTTATTGCTGCTGAGATGGATATTTATCTGCAATTCCATCCAAATCTGGACATGTCTCGGCTGGCGGATGATAAGGAGTTGAGGGATATCGCCGTGCAGAGCGTGGGGCAAACAGGCCACACCATGGTCTACGATGATACGCTGAGGGTGGTTTTCCATCCGGACCCTAAGATGGTGGGTACCCAATTGAACAAAATAGCCGGTGAGCCTTCTCAGTTCTTAAGCATCGTGGAGCGTGGTATCCATGGCGACGCTTCCGGCTACTACACCTGGGGCGAAGATGAGCAGAAAAACCCCAGGCGAAAGTATATGCACTGCATCTCTGTTCCGGGTACAAATCTTGTAGTAGCTGCTGCTACCTATACTGACGAGTACCTAGCGCCGGCTGAGGATGCAGAGCGCGAGATAGCTGCCACGGTGGCGGCTACTACCGAGTACATCGAGAAGCAGATGGAAAAGGCGCAATTGATCTTCTTTGCGGTTGGCATTGGCGTGATTCTCCTGGCTGCTGTGGTCATCTTCTTGCTTTCTAGGGCAATCACACGGCCGCTTTTAGCACTCACCAGAGGCACAGAAGTCATAGGGAAAGGACAACTGGACTATAGCATCAAAGTGGAGACTGGCGATGAGCTTCAACAACTATCCGAACAATTCAATGCTATGGCCAGGGCATTAAAGGAATCTTACAGCAACTTGGAGCAGAAGGTAGAGGAGCGGACCAGGCAGGAGCGGCAGCGTGCTGAACAACTGCGCACCATAAATGAGGTTAGCCGCCGAATCAGTTCCATCGTAGAGCTGGATGAGCTGATACCTTACGTTGGCAACATGCTTCGTGAGACTTTCCATTACCATAATGTGAATATCTTTTTGTTTGAGCCGGGGTCTGGGAAGTTAGCGCTTAAGGCGCTTAGCGTTAGTGGACAGGGAGGAGTGATTCCAGTAAGCGTGCCGCTGGAAGTGGATGAGGAAGGGGTTGTGGGTTGGGTGGCCAAAACTGGGGATGTGCTGTTGGCCAACGATGTTAGTAAGGAGCCAAGGTATCGACCGGTCAAAGAATTAAGCGATATCAGGGCTGAGTTGGCGGTGGCGGTGAAGATAGGCAATGAGATATTGGGTGTGCTTGATATAGAGAGCACGGAGTTAGACGCCTTTGGTGAGGCTGATGTGTTTACCGCCCAGACTATTGCTGACCAGCTTGCAGTGGCTATAGAGAATGCTCGTCTTTATGCTGAAACGCGTCAGATTGCAGTGATGGAAGAGCGCAACCGCATGGCGAGAGAAATCCATGATACCTTGGCTCAGGGTTTCACCGGCATCATTCTTCAGCTAGAGGCTGCAGAACAATCGCTGAGCCATGGTAGCAAGGATGTGGAGCGGCATATTGCGCAGGCAGCGAGTCTGGCGCGTAAGAGCCTTGCTGAAGCGCGGCGTTCAGTTTGGAATTTGCGCCCGCAGGCTCTGGAGAAGGTCAAGCTTGCCGACGCATTGAAGCAGGAAGTGGTCAGGTTTGCTCACGAGACGGGTATTGATGCTCGTTTTGCTATAACAGGAGAACGACGAGACCTATCCCCAGATTTGGAGGCTGGTCTCTTGCGTATCTGTCAGGAGGCATTGACCAACGTGAGGAAACATGCCAGGGCTACTTTAGTGGAGGTTAGTCTGGGTTTCGATGACATGTTGGTAACATTGACCGTGCGCGATGACGGAGTCGGCTTTAAGCCAGAGACTATCGGTGAAACTACTAGGAAAGAACGCAGGTTTGGGCTTACCAGTATGCAAGAGCGTGCCAGAGGTCTAGGTGGTACTTTTGAATTACAGAGCACAAAGAGAAAAGGAACGTTGGTCAGGGTGGTGTTGCCTGTTGGACAGGAGGTGCAATCGTGGAGCCTATAAAAATACTTATTGCCGATGACCATCCGTATGTACGGGAAGGGCTTTTGTCTATGCTAAAGCGTGAACGCGACTTTGTGGTAGTGGGGGAGGCGGAGAACGGGACAGAGGCAGTCAGCAAGGCCAAAGAACTTAGCCCTGACGTGGTTCTCATGGATTTGCGCATGCCAGAGATGGATGGTGTAGAGGCTATGAACCAGATAAGAGAAGCCAAACCGGATACAAAATTTGTGATATTGACTACTTATAGCGATGATGATTACATCTTTCGGGGAATTGCGGCTGGTGCCAGGGCGTATCTACTGAAAGATGCCCCCAGGGAAGATTTGTTCAAGGCGATAAGGGCTGTTCATCTTGGTGAATCACTAATCCAGCCGGTAGTAGCATCCAAGGTACTGGATCGTTTGACGGAATTGTCCCGCAGGGCTCCTTCGGGCGACGAGCTTTCCGAACGTGAGCTGGAGGTATTGCAGCTTATGGCTAAAGGCGCTGCCAACAAGGAGATAGGCGCTGCGCTCCACATCTCCCAGAGTACGGTGAAAACACATATCAGCAACATATTCCAGAAGCTGGGCGTGAATGACCGTACAGGTGCGGTGACTGAGGCGCTGAAGAGGGGCATTATCAGCCTTTAATCATACTGAAGTATGACTCATGCATCGGCAGAAAGTATGATCTCAGGGTCATTCCATTTCTATGGTAAAACCATCCGTTGTCCTGATTGTGAATTGAATTGTGGAAGGTAAACTGATAAATGAGAAGTTAGCTTCGATGCCAGCGAGTTGGATTTACGTTTTTGCGAGAGGACTAGTTCCTGTATTATGGGAGGCATAATGGAAAAAATAAGGATACTGTTGGTCGACGACAATGAAGTAGTCAGGGAAGGGCTTAAGAGCATTCTTGAGCCGCAGCCTGATATCGAGGTAATAGGACAGGCGACCGACGGGCTGGATGCTGTGGCCAAGGCAGAGGAACTGCGTCCAGACGTGATACTTATGGATGCTCAGATGCCGGTGATGGATGGCACCGAGGCAACCAAGCGCATAAAGCAGAGCCTCCCGGATGTGAAGGTCTTATTTCTGACGGTTTATGGTGATTATGTGGGTGGTGCATTGGCTGCTGGCGCTAGCTGGTACCTTACAAAAGATTGCAGGCGCCAGGATTTACTTGAGGGGATAAGGGTACTGGCGCAGAGCAGCCGAACCAAAGCTAAAAAAGCCGGTTAGCCTGCATGCTGGTATCTTTTGTTACACCAGGCTTCTAACTACTGCATCGTAGTCTTTAATGATGCTTTGCATTACGTTGCTGACGCTCTGAATCTCCTTTATCATTCCAGCGATAGCGCCGCAGTGTCCCTGGCCGTTTACCATGTCGCCTTCTACCTGACCTAGTCGGGAGCGGCTCTCCGGCCCGATAAAGGCGTTCATCTCCTCGGCCGAGGCTCCAGAGGCTTCCATTTTCAGCAGTTTTTCCGCTACGGGGTTCTTTAATATCCTGGTAGGCCCTATTTTTCTGCCGGTGATAACGGTATCTGTATCGCTAGCTTTTACTATGGCTTCTTTGAAGTTCTGGTGGGCGATACATTCGGTGGTGGCTACAAAACGGGTGCCCATCTGTACTCCATCAGCGCCTAGCGCCAAGGCTGCCACTATCCCCCTGGCATCAGCAATACCGCCGGCTGCCACTACAGGAACCTTGACGGCATCTACTACCTGCGGGACGAGAACGAAGGTGGTAAGCTCGTCCAGACCGTTGTGTCCTCCAGCTTCGTACCCTTCGGCAATAACTGCGTCAACCCCCTTCTTTTCTGCGCTCTGGGCGTGTTTTACAGAAGCGACAACGTGGAGAACTTTTATGCCTGCTTCTTTGAGACGGCCGGTAAAAGTGGCGGGGTTTCCGGCAGCCGTAACCACTATGTCCACCTGTTCTCTGATGACAGTGTCTATCAGGTCTTCAATGCCTGGCATTTGCAGCGGCAGGTTTATACCGAAGGGTTTGGAGGTCAGACTCCTTGCTTTCTTAATCTGCTGTATTAAGCTAGCTACCTGGTTGCCGCTCTTGTCCAGTTCTGCTGTGTGGCTGATGAGTCCCAAGCCGCCGGCATTAGAGACTGCTGTGGCCAGTTCGACGTTGGCAATCCAGACCATTCCCCCCTGGATTATAGGAAACTCAATTCCCAACAGGTCGCAAAGTCGGCTTCTTTTCATTGCATGGAACCTCCGTTTTTCTAGATTAGTTTGAATTCCAGCACATCAACTATGCCCATGTCTGTCAGTCTCAGTTCTGGGATGACGGGGAGGGCAATGAAGGAAAGCAGGGCAAATGGTGTTGGTGGAAGGCAGCCTAATCCCGCGGCTGTCTTCTCCATCTCTTCGAACTTTTCTACTACTGTTTCCAGTGGCTCTGGTGAAAGCAAGCCAGCAACTGGGAGTGGAAGCGATGCCAGTATTTTGCCATCGCTGCAGACCACCAAGCCGCCGTGCATCCTCTCTATTTCCCTGATTGCATTATATATATCATAGTCGTTGGTACCCACCGCCACTATATTATGGGAATCGTGGGCGATGGATGATGCCAGCGCGCCGCGCTTGAGGCCGAAACCCTTGACTAGTCCGCGGCCTATGTTGCCTGTGGCCTTGTGTCTTTCTACTACGACTAGTTTGAGGATGTCCTCATCTATGTCCGGGATGATGGCTCCGTCTTCAATTTTGATTCTTTCCACCCTTTTCTTGGTGATTATCTGGCCTGGGACGATCTCGATGACAGGGAATGTTTCCTCTTTTGCAGGGATGCTAAGGGCATTAACGCTGAAGGGTTTGATGCGGATGGTGTCAGCCATTTCTGTTGCTGATATCCTGGGCGGTTTGAACAGGGGATTTCCTTCTCGGGCGACCAGCCGTCCTTTGTAGAAGACCATGTCTATTTCTAGCTTGGGTAGGTCTGTGATGGTGATGAGGTTGGCAACATAGCCAGGGCAAATAGCACCTCGGTCGTAGAGCCTGAAGTGCTCGGCGGCATTGATGGTGGCTAGTTGGATTGCCCGTATGGGGTCGAGGCCTTTCTGGATTGCTTTCCTGACCACAGAATCGATATCTCCATCGTTAAGCAAATCGGAACAACTGCTGTCATCTATCACCAGGAGACATCGTTTGTAAGTCTTATCGTTGACCAGCGGGAGGAGAGCGTCCAGATTTTTTGCTGAGGAACCTTCACGTATCATCAGGTACATGCCTCTCCTTAGTTTTTCTCTGCCCTCTTCTGTGGTGGTGCATTCGTGGTCGGAGGAAATTCCCGCTGCCACGTAAGCGGTGAGATGCTTGTTAGTGACTCCTGGGGCATGGCCGTTGATGATTTTGCCTTTGGCGGCATTTATGATGCTCAGGACATGCTTATCGCCATTTATTACTCCGGGGAAATTCATCATCTCGCCAAGTCCCAAGAAATTGGGCAGCCTGAGCGCT
Organism: Chloroflexota bacterium; assembly: GCA_016875925.1. Classification (GTDB taxonomy): domain Bacteria; phylum Chloroflexota; class Dehalococcoidia; order GIF9; family UBA5629; genus VGOF01. Next base: position 24,070 of record VGOO01000003.1, on the reverse strand, counting down.
TTCTTGATGTCGGAGGCATCCATCTTGGCGCCGGCAGTTTCCATGTGGGTGGCTGGCACGCAGGACGGCGCCATGAAGAACATGTCCAGTGGCAGCTTCTGTGCCCAGTTTACCACGAAGTTGATTCCTTCGAAGCCTGCCACATTGGTTATTTCGTGGAGGTCTGTGACCAGGGCTGAAGTACCTCTGGGTACCACCGCCAGTGCATACTGGGCGGGATGCAGCATGGAGCTTTCGATATGCGTGTGGCCGTCTATCAGGCCGGGTGCCACGTAAGCGCCTTTGAGGTCGATTATCTCTTTGGCTTGGTTATAGTTATTGCCGGTGCCGGCGATTCTATCGCCACAAATGGCTATGCAACCTTCTTCGATGATGCCTACGAAGGTGTTTATTATTCTGGCATTTTTCAACACTAAATCAGCAGGTGTGTCCCCTCGTGCCACGGAGAGCAGCTTGGCTAGACTTATTGATTTCTTCATTATTATTATTGTCTGCTTGTTATTAATCTATACAGCATATATCGGGCAAGTGGCGGTATTGCTCGTTCCAATCTATTCCGTAGCCCACGATGAATTTGTTGGGCACGGTGAATCCGAGGTAATCGATGGACACTGGCACCTCCCGTCTGGAGGGCTTGTCTGCCAGGGCACAGAGCTTCAGGGATGCTGGTTTTTTCTTGCGTAAATAATCCATGACGACGGATACCGTCAGTCCGGTATCTATTATGTCTTCGACCAGTATGACATCCTTGCCTCTTATCGGCGTTTTCAGCCCCTGCACTACGTGTACTTTCCCGGAGCTTTCCTTGCCTGCACCGTAGCTGGATGCCTTAACGAAGTCCATCTCCACCGGCATGTCCAGTTGTCGAACCAGGTCAGCCATGAAGACAAATGAGCCCTTCAGAATGCCGATGAGCAGAGGCTGTTTTCCCTGGTAGTCCTTTCTGATTTCAGCAGCGAGCCTGGCAACGGCTTTCTTGATTTGGTTCTTGGAAAGTAATACCCGCGGCCCCGAAACCACCGCAATATTATAGACTTAAGCCTCTCGGCTGTCTATGGTCGCGTGTGGTGGGTGTTACTCGTGACGCAGGGATTCGATGGGGTCGAGCCTGGCGGCGCGGGAAGCTGGGTAAGTTCCTGATATTAGCCCTGTTCCTATCGATACGGCAAGAGCAATAATCACAATGGTTGGCGAAATAATTGCACTGATGGTCATGTTGCCCATGGGAATGTTGCGCATTAGCGATGAGCCAGCCAGCCCCAGGAGTAGGCCTATCAAGCCGCCTGTGAAGCTGAGGGCGGCGGCTTCGATAAGGAACTGCAGCAGAATGTCACGGCGCCTGGCTCCAATGGCTTTGCGTATACCTATTTCACGGGTGCGCTCTGTTACCGAGACCAGCATGATGTTCATGATGCCGATGCCACCAACGAGGAGCGAGATAGCGCCAACGCTACCCAAGAAGATGGAAAAGCTCGCCAATGTCTGCTGCATGCTCTCCAGCGTCTCGCGCATGTCCCTGATGGTGAAGTCGTCTGGTGCCCCGGGTCTGATGTAATGCCTGGCTCTTATGATGCTGGTCATCTCGGCGATTGCGGAGTCCACTTGGTCGGGGCTGACGGCCTTTACGGCAATCTGGCCGATGCTGTTGCCACCCACCAGTTTAGATTGCATGGTGGTGAGTGGCATCAGTGCGTAGCCATCGCCTCCGAATCCACCGAGCCTTTGGATTGTGCCTATAACCTGAAACTTGATGCCATCAATGCGCAGGCTCTTGCCTATTGGGGACTCGCTGCCGAACAGGTCAAGGGCAGTCTGGTAGCCCAGAACTACCACATTCTGCCTGGTTGCGTTATCTTGCTCGGTGATGAACCGACCTTTGTCCATGGTATAGTTCCTTATCTGTGTTATCACAGGTGTGACACCTATTCCCTGCGTGGTTACGTTGTTGTTGCCATACTGGATACTGACGCTCTTGCTTAGCGTGGGAGAGACCACGGCTATCGATGGGGCCATCTTTGGGTCTGCCAAAGCCTGGGCGTCTTCAAGTGTTAGCTCCCGCACGCTTTTTACCGCCCTGTCTGTCGAGCTTGATATGTAGAGGGCACTGGCGCCCATATTCTCGAAAGTCGTCTTCATGTTGACCTGGAATCCCTGGCCAAGCGCCACCAGCAGGACTACTGCGCTGACGCCGATAACGATGCCGAGCATGGTGAGTGATGAGCGCATTTTATTGGCGAATATAGACTGCCAGGCCGTTTTGATGCTCTCCCAGATGTTCATCTTCTTTTCTCGTCGGTGATTTTCCCGTCCCTCAGATAGATAGTCCTGTGCGTGAATGCTGCTATATCTTCCTCGTGGGTTACGATGACTATGGTAATACCTTTTCTATTTAGCTCGCATAGAATGGACATTATGCTATGACTCGTTGTAGTATCGAGGTTTCCGGTCGGTTCGTCAGCCAGGATTATCGATGGGTTATTGACTAAGGCACGAGCGATGGCCACACGTTGCTGTTCCCCGCCTGACATCTCAGATGGGCGGTGATGCGCTCTTTTGCTTATACCCACAGCCTCCAGGGCTTCTATGGCGCGCTGTTTTCTGTGGTCTGTGCCTGCGTAGATTAGCGGTAATTGCACGTTAGCCAATGCTGTGGTTTTAGGCAAGAGGTTATAAGACTGGAAGATGAAGCCTATCTTGCTGTTTCTTATCTTGGCTAGTTGGTCGTCGTTAAGCTTGCTGACATCCTGGTCATCCAGACGGTAGCTTCCGTGTGTTGGGCTATCAAGGCAGCCAAGTATGTTCATCACAGTGGATTTTCCGGAGCCGGAGGCTCCCATGATGGAGATGAACTCTCCCTGATGGCAACGGAGAGATATGTTGTCAATGGCGGTTACCTTTACCGAGCCTAAATCGTATATCTTGCTTATTTTTTCAATTTCAATCATTTTCGCTGGTCTCTAGAGATGCGGTGGTATAGAGTTCGCTTTGTCCGGGTTGCATCAGGACTCGCAAAGATGGGGGGGACTTTTTTGGCGTTCTCTTCTGTGGTTCCATTGTGTCGCTCACATCATACTGGGCAATTTGGCTATCTGATAAGGCGCATGGGTACTGGCGCACCCGGACGCTGCTGTGTGGCGGACGGGCTTCTAATGGCTTCCTGGCTTATCACCTGTACTTTTTCGCCTTCCTTAAGACCGGAAAGCACTTCAGCAAACTCGAATGTCTGCATGCCGATGGTAATTCGCCTTCTCTCAACTTGGCCTGTGGCCTCATTGACTACTGCTACTACAGGTCCTGCCGGTGTGGTGGCAATCACTGATACGGGAACCAGCAACACGTCTTTGGCGTTGTATATGCTGATTTCGGCGGTAGCACTTAAGCCACCTCTCAACTCGACATCGGTGGGGTCCATCTCTATGGTGACGGCGAACTTAATGACCCTGCCAGTCTGTGTGCCGAATGGGGAGATAAATTTCACCGTACCGGTGAATGTCTTGTCAGGCACGGCATCTATGGTTATTCGCGCCTTTTGCCCGGGTTTTACTTTAGCAATATCTATCTCGTCTACTGTCCCCTGGAATTTGATAGTACTTGTATCGACGAGCTTGATGGCCGTTCGCGCTGAGTAGTCCTGTGCGGAGAGGACATAAGATTTCTTGAGGTCAACGCTGACCACATCGCCGTCGGAAGGGGCTATGATGACTGTCTTCATGATTTCCTGCTTGTTTTTATATAAACCCATCTCCGCGCTTTGCAGGTCGATGTTGTATTGTTCTAATGTCTTCCAGTTGATGCTGCCTCCGCTCTCGAAGATACGCGTCTGGTTTTCCAGGACATCTTTGCCCACCAGTAGGCTAACCTTGGCAATATACAGCTTCTTGGCAGCTTCTACAGGGTTGGCATTATCCTGGGCAATGTATTTCTCCAACTCCTGTAGTTGGCGTATAGCGACCTGGAGGAAGTCAGCGCTGGTAGCTGTATCAGGGTACTCGAACATGCTTCTACCTTTCTTATATACTGTGCTTACAGCCAGTTGTGATACTGTACGCATATCCAGGTGCACTTGTTCGAGTTTAGGATTGATTTCTGCGTAGGAGCCAGCCTTCAGTAGCCGGGAAATATCCAGTAGCCTGGCGCGGTAATTCTGCAGGTAGGAGATGACCATATCAATATACTCTGGTGGAGGCGAAGGGCTGCCGGCGTTGATATCCGGATAGTAAGTTGAATTTGACTGTATCCCGGCCAGCGCAGCAGCATCAGGCCTGGACTTGATTAAATCCTCGCACACCTCGACGTCGAAGTAGGTCATGACCAGCCAGTAACCGGCATCTTTGTAGTTCCCCTGCTCAAAATAGCCAATAGCCTTGTCTATGTCTCTTTGTGCCTCTTTCATTAAGCGGGGCACGCTCAGGTCGGCATAGGTGTAAGGAATGCGGTCTGTGCCACATCCCAGTGTTATGTTGCTCCTTGCCGTCTGTATATCAAACAGTGCTGTTTTAATTGCGTTTTTCTGTGATGTGTTATCGAGCATGGCCAACAGGGCACCCTGTTTTACTTGCTCTCCTTCTTCTACCAGTATTTCGGCGACCTGTCCTGTGGTCCCAAACTTGAGGTCGAACTGGTTAGGCATCGTAAGGTAGCCGTCGGTGGATATGGTGATGTTCAGGTCTCCTTTTTTTACTTCGAAGGTCTTGCCGACAGGTGCAGCACTTTTACCACAACCACTGAACAGCAGAGAAATCAGACTTACCGTTATGGCGACTATGAAAATATTTCCTCTTGTCATCATGCTATCTATCTTCCTGATGGGCGTGGGAAGCCTTGAACGACCGGTGCTCCGGTGATTTTGACCTCCATCACTACTCTCTCCCCCTCTTCAAGGCCAGACAACACTTCGGCGAACTGCAAGTTTTGCCTACCGAGGGTGACCTCGCGCTTTTCGGTCTGACCTGTTGTCTCGTCTATGACGGTTACAAAGACACCCTGAGCAGTGCTGCTTATAGCTCGGAGTGGTACCAATACAACGTTATCAACAGTTTCTATGGCGATATCGGCTGTGGCGGTGAGACCTCCCTTTAGCTCTATATCGGTGGGGTCAAGCTGTATGGTCACAGCAAATTTAACAACGTTCGACGTGCCTGCCTCACCGTAAGGGGAAATGAACGACACTATGCCGGTAAATACTTTATTGGGTATGGCATCTACGGTAATGGTGGCCTTTTGTCCAGTTTTAACTTTCAGGATGTCAATTTCGTCAACTAGCCCCTCGAATTTGACAGCCGTTGTATCAACAATCTGGATGGTGCCCTTGGAGGAATAGTCCTGGGCGGATAGGACGTCGTTTTTCTTTACTCCTACGCTGACTACCGTGCCGTCAAAAGGCGCAAGTATTATTGTTTTTAGGAAATCGTCCTGCTTGTTTCCAAGGTTTACCAGTGATTTCTGCAGGTCCACTTTGTATTGGTGCTCAGCTTTCAGAGAGAGGCCATGCTGCAATACATAGTCGTTGCTCCCCAAAACAGCGTTGCAGAGTGCCATCCGGTGCTGGGCCACGCGTAGATTGTTTTTGAACTCTGGCGAATCGATACTGCCCTTTTCAATTGCAGCAAATGCTTCATTAAGGCTGTCGTCAGCGGCTTTGTACAGGTAGAGACATATGTTCTTGCCGTAGACCATGCCTACGTGGCGCTTTTCAATCAAGTTGACGTTGTTCAGGATTGACTTGCCTATGTCTTTCATCTTGCCCTGGATGGTGGCAAATAAGGATTTGGCCTCGTCGTTTTTTCCCTCCGTGGTCAAGGAGCGGACCTTCTCCATGTCTGCCTGGCATTGCTTGATTAGCTCAACCAGTTGTTGTAATTCCAGGATGAAGCTTACAGATAATGGTTCGTTCTGCTGGAGCAGGAATGTCAGGTCATCCTGCTCGGGGAGGGGTCCTGAGCCGCCTAATCCCGACTGTGGGTTAGTAATGGTGTCCTCGATTATTTTGGCGCAGGTTTCCAGGTCATTTGCGGCTACGTATAGTTCAGATTCTGCGTCGGCGTAATTCTTAGACTGAAACAGTTCATCTGCTCTGGAGAGCGCTTCTTGTGCCCAGGCAAACGCTATCAAGGCTGTGTGGTTGGGGTAGTAAAATGGATAACTGGTATCTGAATGGAGAGTATTTGGTATTGCTTTAATAGTAGTCCTGGTCGTGGTCGTGGTAACGGTACTGGGAACTCCGATGTATCCTTGATTCCCGCCAGGAAGTGGAGAATCGGTTATGGGATTACCCAGAGAATCGTACCCTTCACGCCAATCCCAAACAGTTGTAGTAGTAGTCGTAGTCACCGTGTTGACATCGTAAAGTTGGTTCGGAAATTGGGGCAGACGTGGCACGGTTTGGTAGAGATTGCTTAAGATTCTCTGCAAAGAGGCGTTGGCCGATTGGATGTCCAATCTCTGCGTGGTGTTGTCCAGCATTGCCAGTATTGCTCCTGCTTTTACGTGGTCTCCTTCTTCTACCAGTACGTCCCTGACATCGCCTGGTGTGCCGAAACGGAGGTCAAAAGCCTGGGGCATTACCAAATTGCCATCTACCGGTACAGATATTGTCAAATTGCCACGCTGTATGGCGACTGTCTGTGTCGGTTGTGCTGGCGTGGACTTTTTAGCGACGCAACCTATGCCAAGCGGGATGATGGCGCAGATAGCCATCATCGATGCCATGATTTTCAGTAGCGTTTTGTTATTCATTCGTAAGGCTTTCATTCGGGTTGAATTGGAGTCGAGATATGTGACTGCTAATCATAGCAGAAAACTGTTAATGAATTGTTAAGATTGGGCAAATACAGGGATGGTAAACGTAAAGCGGCTCCCTTTGCCCAGCTCGCTTTGAACTTCGATTTTGCCGCCATGAACTTCGACCAAGCGCTTGGCGATGGTAAGGCCTAGGCCGGTACCGCCGGTGGCTCTGGCTCGGGACTTGTCCACGCGGTAGAAACGCTCAAAGATATTAGGCAGGTCCTCAGGCGGGATGCCTTCTCCGGTGTCGGTGACGCTTACCTGGACCCAGTTCTGGCATTCCCTGGCATCGATTGTAATGGTACCGCCTTCAGAGGTGTGGGCAATGGCATTTTCTATTAGATTGTGCAGAACCTGAGCGATTCGTTGCTGGTCGATATCGACTGGTGGCAGGTTGTCAGGCAAGTTTGCTGTCAAAGATAGACCCTTTGCTGTAGCTTGAGATTGTGTCGTTGCCATCGCCTGTTTGATGAGGTCAGCTATTTGTTCGGGTTGGCGGGTTGGCTTTATTTTGTCTGCCTCAACCAGGCTGAGTTCCTGGAGGTCGTCGACCAGCCGTGATAGCAGCATTGCTTCTTCATTGAGGGAGTGGATGGTATCCACATCTGGTTTGATAATCCCGTCGTGAACTGCCTCGAGATAGCCGCGCAAGTTGGAAAGCGGGGTTCTCAGCTCGTGGGCTACATCTGCTACCATATTGCGTCGCAATGACTCGGCACGCTCCAGGTCGCTTGCCATGGAGTTGAAGGCATTGGTAAGTTCCCCTACCTCACCCTTGTCTTTGATTTGTACCCGTTGGGAGAAATCGCCGCGTCCCAGGCTTTGAGCAGCGGCGGTGAGCGCTCTGACCGGGGAGAGAATTCGTCGTGACATGAAGAACGTTATTGCCAGAGCGATACCAACTGCTATCAAGCCTCCCCAGAGGAAGAAACGGCCTATTTTGCTGTAGATGATTTGCAGGGCAACTCGCTCTGAATCTGCTAAAAGCCCCGGGCTAATATAGAGCATGCCTATCGTTTCTCGCTCCCAGGGGGGTTGTAGCAGTCTTCCGAAGCCCTCAGTACCAGTGCCGGTATCTTCTGCTCCCTTACGGGGGCTTTGTATTAGCATGCCAGGTGAATCAGGAGAATAAGGTTTGCCTACTAGCTCTTTCTTGGAATCGGCAATTGTCGTGCCTGTAATATCGGTTACTATGATGCGTTGCTTATATAATTCGCCCCATTGCTCTACCACAGGTTGAATGCCTTCCCATCCTCCTTGTGTGGAGTAGTAACGGGATAGGTCGGCTCTCATCTTGCCAGTATATGCGCGTTCGAACCTCTCTCCGAATTGGCGAACTTCTGCTATGGTGGCTTGGCTGATAAGGAAGAATATGCTGCTAATAGTGATTAGAATCACAAGAGCAAAAGCTGCCAGAAGGCGAAATTGCAAGCTATGTATCATTTGCTATCTCAGCGAGTTTGTAGCCATCGCCGTACACGGTTTTAATATACTTTGGGCGCTTGGGGTCTGGCTCGAGGTTTCGGCGAAGGTTGAGGATATGCACATCGATTGTTCGGTCATTTCCTTCAAAGTCGTAGCCAAGGGCCTTTTCTACAAGCTGGGCACGGCTGAAAATTCTGCCAGGCTCCTTGGCCATAGTTGCCAGTAGTTTGAATTCAATCGTGGTAAGGTGCAGGGGTCTGCCGGCAAGTGATACTTCCCGTCTTGGGAAATTTACCACTATGTCGCCATGTCTGATCTCGTTAGGACCGCGTTCTCCGGGGAGACGTCTCAGGACTGTCCGCACCCTGGCGGCTAGCTCTTTGGGGCTGAATGGCTTGGTTACATAGTCATCTGTGCCCATGTCCAAGCCTGTCAGCTTGTCTTCGTCAGTGGTTCTGGCGGTGAGCATGATTATGGGCACGTCTGATTCGTTCCTTAGCCTGCGGCAGATTTCAAGCCCGTCAATGCCCGGTAACATAAGGTCGAGGACGATAAGGTCGGGGTGACTCTCCCTGGCCAAGCGTAGTGCCTCAATGCCATTCTGAGCGGTGAAGACTCGGTAGCCGTCTCGGTTCAGGTAGAGCTTGACCAAGTCCACCGTTTTGGTGTCGTCATCAACTACAAGTACTCTGTTAGCTGACATGTATGTATACCTTTGTGATTGTGCAGGCTCCTATTATGTTATACCGCAAATGTTAAGTAAATGTTAAGGGCGGGCTATTTCATGAGCCTGTTGCTGTTGTTGTGATAAGAAAAGAGGGGGACTTATTCCCCCCTCTTTTCTTGTTGTGGTGACTTCGATATGTCTGTGCTAGGTGTGTTTCCTATTCTGCCGGTGGAGGTGGGACACACGGTCCACCCATACCACGGAATTTACCGGGACCTGCGGCAGGGCCGAAGCCAAGCGGGACGTCAGGCCTTGATTCCCACCATTTATTAAGCGCATCAAGTTGTTCCTGGGTTATCTTGCCATCGTCGACCAGTTTCTTGAGATGGTCTTGCATGGCTTCGGGGCCCTTCCCGGTGCGCGCTGGTGAAGTCTGAGGTCGCATCTCGCTCATGGCCTGGGCAAATGACTCTTTCAGCACTTCTTTGTCGATAGCGACTCCTGTCTTTTGCTGGTAGATTTCGCAAACTTTGTCCAGCATAGCTCCATTTCGAGCCTTGGGCTGGTTGCTATCACCGTTGTCAGCAGCAAAGGCTATGCCGCCGATGCTGCCAACTAATAGTACAGCAGCCAAAACCATGACCAGAATGAACTTTTTGCTTCGCCACATTTCCGTCTTGCTTACCTCCTTTATATGCAGTATAGCCTCATGATAACAGGCCAATGTTAAAATCCTGTTAATTTTTAGAGGGTGTTCCAGTTCGATTATTGGGGATTCTTGTTGTATTAGAGGGCTTTTCTAACAGATTTGCCATCAGCTTGAGAATCTCAGTACGCATTGGTGTTGCGGTGCCTTTGGAGGTTTTGGGCTGCACTTGGGGAACTGTGCTGGTGTTATTACAAATTGGCGGCCGCTGGCATTGGTTCAAATTGCCACCGCAGTTGCCGCAAAATCTCCCGACATAAGCAACAGGTACACCACAATTAGGGCAGAAATGTATTTGCCGCATATCCGTCATCCTCCTGGTAAGGACCATCAACGCATAATTTCCTTCATACGGCACACTGCTGTAGATTCAAGCCTATACTTACAGTATATCCCCAAAATGTTAATGAATTATTAAGGGTTGCTGAGCAAGGCAGGTGGTGGAAATGAGGGGCGATAGGCTTCAGCGTTTAACGATGAGCTTTTTGACGGCCTGGCCCAGGCCTTCGATAGTAAGCTCGTACATGGGGAAGACCTTGGCAATGGCGGCGATGGTAGGATGGTTCCAGTAGCTTTTGGATTCTGGATTGAGCCAGATGCAGTGGGTGAAGTGCTGGGCTATTTGCTTTAGCCTGGCGATGCCTGGCCTGTAGTTGCGTTCGTAGTAGTAGATAGAGCCAAGAGAATCAATCAACTCCGATGATGCCATGCAGGCATCACCGACCAGCACCACCTTGTAATCTGATTCAGTGGTGCGCAGCACGTGGTCGATGCCTATTCTGTCGCGGCGCTCAATATCTTTGTAGAGATAATCATAAACACAGTTGTGGAAGTAGTAATACTGGAAGTCCTTGAAGTGGCTGCTGGAATGGGCAGCGGAGAAGAGCAGGCTGCAGAGGTGAGCGAAAGGTTCCATTGAGCCTCCCACGTCCATCAGCAGTAGCAGCTTCACCGCGTTCTTACGGCTGCGTTTCCAGATAAACTCCAGTTCTCCGGCGTTCTTGCAGGTGGCATCTATGGTGCCATCCAGGTCTAGCTCTTCAGGACCAATACGGTTTAACTGTCGTAACTGCCTCAAGGCTACTTTGATCTGGCGTACGTCTAGGGTTAAGTCATGACGGTAGTTGCGGAACTTTCTCTCCTCGGCGATTTTCATGGCGCTCCTGCCACCTCCAGAGCCTCCGAGCCTGAAGCCGGCGGGGTGGGCGCCTGAATGCCCGAAGGGCGATGTGCCGCCTCTGCCTATCCAGTAATTTCCGCCATCGTGTTGCTCGTCCTGTTCTCGCAGCCTCTTCTCCAACTCTTCTATCAGCTCATCGAGGCTCATGGTTTCTAATAGGGCCATTTCCGCTGGGCTGAGCTGTAAGCGATTGAACGGGTCTTTGAGCCACTCCATAATCTGTTCCGTAATTTCCGGAGGGACCTGGATGCCCTTGAAGCATTCCTGGAAGGCTACGTCATACTGGTCGTAATAGGCTTCGCTTTTCACCAGGATGGCGCGTGCCAGGTAGTAGAATTCATCCAAGTTGGTGATGCAGCCCTTGGAGAGTGCCTCCATCAGTGCCATCCATTCGGTGAGCGAGACGGGGACACTTCTTTCCCTGAGGGTATAGAAGAAATCGGTGAACATGTTTCCCTTCGGCTATAGCGTTACCTAAGATGTCTCTGATACTTTGAGTTGTCTTCTCTTAGCGTAGGTAGTCATGAAGAGGTTATAGTCCGATTCCTTCTTGATAAGAGTGCTGAGGAACGGCAACTCTTTCGCGGGGTCTATGCTGCCGATGCCGCTGGCCAGGATGGCGTGGATCCAATCTATCAGCTCGCTGGTGGATGGTTTCTTGCGGAACTGGTCGATCTGGCGCAGGGAATAGAAGGCGGACATGGCCTGTTCCAGCAGGCTTTTCTTTAGGTCCGGGTAATGCACTCTGACTATTTCCTCCATCAGGGATGGGTCGGGGAACTCGATGTAGTGGAAGATGCAGCGCCTGAGGAAGGCATCGGGAAGCTCCTTTTCGGCATTGCTGGTGATGATTACTATGGGACGGTGGATTGCCTTGAAGGTCTCGTTTGTCTCTGGTATGTAGAAGCTCATTTCGTCAAGCTCGTTGAGCAAGTCATTGGGAAACTCCAGGTCTGCCTTGTCGATTTCGTCGATGAGGAGTACGTCCTGTTCTTTGGAGGTGAACGCCTGTCCCAGTTTGCCCAGCTTGATATAGTGCTTGATGTTGGAGACATCTTTGTCGCCGAAGCGGCTATCGTTCAACCTTTGTACAGTGTCATAAACGTAAAGGCCTTCCTGAGCCTTGGTGGTGGATTTTATGTTCCATACTATGAGATTCTTGCCCAGACCCTTGGCAATGCTGTGCGCCAGGAGTGTCTTACCAGTTCCCGGTTCGCCGCGAACGAGCAGTGGTCTTCCCAGCGCTATGGAAACGTTTACGGCGTTTCGCAGCGGTTCGGAAGTTACGTAGTCGTGGGAGCCTTTGAATTGGTCAAAGCCGTCATTTCTCATGAGTTATTTGTCTCCTGTGTTATTTGCTCTTCGTTTTGCACCCACTTCACCGTGGCTAATTGTATGTCATATCGGAGTGGAAAGCAAAAATGACAGTTGCAAGTCACAAGTTTCAAGTAGCACGACCCTGATGGCCATTCCTACGTGTCACTCGCCTACAGGTGACCGTAATGGTTTGTACCGCAGGATGATGCACCTGTGGGCAGGTGCCACCTAGGAAAAATTGGTGGGAGTGGTGGGGTATCAGCGGTAGGAGCGGTTTCGTGCTGCGATGAGCCAGATGATAGCAATTATGACTATGAGAAGTGGTATGGCTATCCAGAGCAGGGTAACTATGTTTACCGTCTGTGGTATGCCATCTGTTTTCTGCTGTGGTTTGGCGGGCTCCGGTGACACAGTGAAGCTGAACAGGGGACTGGGCTGGCTGACGAGGGGCTCAATCACTTTCACCTGCCAGGAGTAGCTTCTGCCTGGTTCTAATGTCCCATCATATTGATAGGCTGTCCCGGAGATCTGGGCTCTAATGATTGGCTGTTTCAGGTTTCTATCTTTAGCCAGGGTGAGTTCATATTTATTGGCCCCGCTTACTGGTTGCCAGGTAAAGGATGGTGATTGGTTAACCATAGTTTCGCCGTTGGCTGGCGTGAGCAACTCGGGACCGGGGGCAGATAGCTCTTTCTCTGGCGCTGCGGCTATAGAGAAGGGTATTATCTCTGACCACTGGCCTTCGGCGGGTTCGCTGGTGGCATCGCGCGTGACTCGCACTTTCCAGTAGTAGGTGGAGGTGGGTTCCAGCGCTATTTCCTTGGCGGATAGCGTCCAGGTGGGCATGAGCGGGCTGTCCGGAATTATGGGCTGCTGAGTAACCAGTTGGCTGAACTCTTTGTCTTTGGCCACCAGCAGCTCATATTTTCGTGCCTGAGTAGGATGTCTCCATCTGAATACAATGTCGGCGATAGTGCCTTTGTCATGGTCTATCGGCATGATGGCATTGGCTGCTGGTGCTATTGGGGTAGGGGCTGCCAAAAGCAATTCCCGGCTTGGCGGCGTTGTAATTTGGGGGCCAACACCGAAGCAATCGTAGAAAACCCAGAGTCTGCCGGTGTTAGCTGTGTATGGGCGGTTATCGATGGCCCAGAGGTCAACGCTTCCTGATATTTTCAGCGATGATGGCTCTCTGGTGAAGACCACGCCAGCGGGTAGGCCAGCGGTGAGGTTATCCCATTCTACAAAGGTAGCTGCCAGGGACTCAGGGTTCAGCGTGCGGTTGACTCCGCTGTTCCCGCCTTTTGACCAGGCGCCGTATAGCGTTCCGCCTTGAGCCAGCCCGTAGGTACTTCGCTGTGGCGCTCCCATATCTATCCAGTTCTGAGTGGCGCCGACCACCCATGCGTCGATGTTGCCACCAGGGCTGTCGCTGCCGGCGTAAATGACGATGTATTTTGTGATTCTGGGGTCGGCGACAGCGTGAATGTTACCTGGCGCAGGCACAGGGGGGAGGCTGATGAACTGGTTGCCATTGTCTGCAGAGAAGGCTACCTTACCCTCGCCAGCATCGCCCACGGTGATGATGCCGTTGGGCGAGACGTTTATGGAATGTCCTGTTGCCAATCCGGTGTCCATTTTCTGTTTCCATTGCCAGGCTTGGAAGCTGCCTTCAGCTCTGCACACATAGTTGTTTTCCAGCACGTATATTTGTAATGCTGTCTTGCCCTGTGAGACTGCGAAGTCAGTTACGTTGATGCCGGGGAAGATATTTTGCCAGCTTTGGCCTCCATCTAGCGATGCATACAGGTTAGCAGTGGAACAGATGCCCAGGAAAACAGACTGCGGTTTAGCCTGGTTCATCCTGACGAGGGTATAATTGGTGGTGGCGGTTAGGCACAGCACGCGTTCCCAGGTCTTGTAGGTGGACTGGCCATGGCCTCGCCACAGGCTGTCAAAGCCGTTGCAGCCAGCATGGCTGTTGATGGATGCCAGGTACAGGGTATCAGAGTTAGCTGAAACAGCTACATCTGAGAGGAAACTGATTCCTGTATCTATCAGGCTTAGCTGGTTCCAGAGTTGACCGTTATCTCGGCTGATGGAAAATGCCGATTCATCAAAATCCTCTCCTGTTAGGTATGGAGTGTGCCAGTTGGGACCAGGAATCAGGCTAAGACTACTAGCGGTAGCAGCATAGGCAACTGAACCATCGGCTGACCAGGCGACTTTGGCGTTACCGTAGCCTGAGCTGGCACAAGCATCTGTGCCGGCGGCACCGGTGGGTGGCTTCTTAGCCTGGTACCAGCAGGGGATAGGACAGGTGGTAGGAGCATCGGTGAACCAGGTATTGACCTGCGCTGAGTTTGGGTTGCCTGTAACCTCTCCAGCCAGCAGTTTGCCCGATGCATAGGTGCCGAAATAGGCGATGCTGGAAATCCGCTTGGTGGATGCGGCAGGCATGAGCAAGTAGCCTGCGGTATCATCGAAGCGATAGATTCCGGCGTTGGGTACAGGGGCGTCAGTGCTGACGTAGAACCGGCGCAGGGAAGGAGCCTGACCGGAAAAATCTATGGGGAGTTCCAAGTCGGCGCTTATAATGTTGGCTGAGGTTGGTGAAGTGCCGGCACCTCCTGTGGTCACCTCTACTGGGCTCCAGGTACTCCAGTTGGTGGTATTGGCGGCCGGGTCGTGAATGCCAAGATTGATAGTGGTACCGGTGGCTCTAGCGGCAACGATTACCAGGCTAGCATCTGCGGCATAATTGGGCGAAAACCTGGCTGACAGAACATCGCCGATAAATCCCTGGGATGCCCAGTTGTCCATGCCTACGGCTCTGTAAGTGAGTATATCACCGTTGCCGGCTCCGGTTCTGGTGCCAACCATGACGTTGTAGCCGTTCCGATTTGGTGACACGTCAAGTGCGCTGATGTTGCTGGTGGCTGTGCAGTTGGTGTCATGCCAATTGTTACCCCCGTCGACCGAGACAAAAACCCTTCTGGGCGCAGCGGCGGTGCTGGTTACTATGGCTACGAAGTTGGGATTATCCGGTGCTAGTGCTATGTGCCAGGCCGGCATAACGGCGCCGGCGTTGGTCAAAATCGTCGTGATATTATCCCATCCAATACCACTGTTGACTGATTTAAATACCTTGCCGTTGGGTATATCGATAGCGTAGAAGGTTCTGCCATCACGGTCGATGGCGATGGCATTGACCTCGGATGGGCTTAGGACAATGTTATTTTGGGCGCTGGGTGTGTCAACCACGGTCCACTTTAGAGTGTCAGCCTGGGCTGAGTTTGAAGCAGGAAAGAGGCTAAGGCAGACAGCTATGAATAAAGCCAAGGTTAGTACGAGCTGTTGGAGATGGCTGGCGGGTTTAAGAACCTGCCTCTTTCGGTGAATTCTATCGGGTTTGTGAAGTAACCCTGTTTTAAATCTGCGCATCGTTGTTAGAGTTATGATTGGGAAGTGGAATTATTTGTCAGGCCAGACAGGTTATGGGGTTAGTCAGGAAGCTCGTCTGGATTGACTATCTGTTTAGCGGATACATCGACTTGTGGCATGCCATCGGTGTAGTGAGGCTTGGGTGGGGTTATCTCCTCTTCTGCTTCGTAGGTTCTCTCTTCGGTGATGGTATTGAGCAAGGTGTATACCGTCTGGGTTTCGCCCTCGTGTGTCCCTTTATGGGATGGTGGCAGGGAGCAGTTGAAGATTTCCCATTCCTGGTATATATCCCTGGACCAGACGACGACGAAGGCAGTACTTTCGGGCGGTTCTTCGCCAGATGTAGAAGCTGGCCTGGTACCTGTCTGTTTCCAATTTCCGGCAACTGCTCGTAGCAGTCTCTTGGAGGCGAAGTTGCAGAGCAGGGTTCCTTCTGTGGCTTCAGCAGGAGCGAACTCAGCCTCGACCGTGGGTGGTGGTGCGGTTTCTCCTAGGGGCAGGCTCTTCTCCACTCTGAGGGTATCTGCAGCAGGCAATGCTGGGCCTTGGCCGGCTTGCAGAGTAGTCTTGATCTCCTCTCCGTACTTGTCCAGAAGCTCACCGAACTTTTCCATGAGCTGTTCTTTGGTTGATTGTGGCAGTTGTTTTTGTTGTTCTCCTCCCATCAATACTACCGTGGTCTGAGGTGGTGGAGGTGGTTGGTACATCATCTGGGGTGGAGCCCACGCTGGTGGAGCCCAGGGCGTGGGTTTGGGTCGTGGGCTTGCTAGCCGATACAGGCCATAGATACCTGCCGTAAGCAGTAACACTGCCAGCGGTATCAGAAGCATGGGCATGGTATAGTCTGGTGCCCATTTCACCTCAACTGTCTTGGGGCCATCCATGAGAACGGTGTCGCTGCTCTTAAGCGGTTTCATCTTGCCACCGAAGACGCCAAGGATGCCCGGTATTTTGACTTCCCTGGTATCAGTTTGCCACTCTACTTGACTACCTGCTTTATACCATGCGCTTTCCTGTGGGTCGCCGTAGGGCGAGATAAGGGTGAGCTGGTAGTAGGTATCGTACCTGGCAACACAGGTACCGGGCGCTTCAACGGTCAGCTTCAGGTCTCTGCCTGATTGGGTTTCTCCCGTGGGCAATACCCACTGAGAAAAGCGGTACTGCGTGCCTGGCTTGTCAGATGTGGTGACCTGTTCTGGGGCGGTGGATCTTAGCGTGTAACCTTCCTTATACCAGCCAGAGCCTGAAAGCTGGGTGACGTCAGAGGGGTCGGCCTCGAAGTCTATCTTGTATTCAGCATAGTAGGGGAACTCGATTGATGGGGAGGTTTCGCTCACCGTCATTTTGTCTACTTCAGCCCTGTATCTGACATCGCTCTTGTTTGGGTGATTGACGATTTGGTCAACGGCTACCGTTGTTCTGGTGCCCAGCTCCATGGAGAGACGCACTGATTCGCCACCACGTAGCGTGGCTACGAGCTGGGTGCCGGCGATGACCTTGGTCTCGCCTGCTTTCAAGCCGCTGCCGATGGTGACCAGCGGTTCGAAAGCCCCCTTTTCTATGAGCAGGGTGAAGCTCTGCTGGCCGGAAAGCTGCGGTGAAGAGCTATCGGTAACACCGATGACGAAGCTGGTGGTGCCTGCGGTGCCTTTGGCGGGGACGCCAGAGATAAGGCCAGTGGTTGCTGACAGCTTTAATCCCGTAGGCAGCGAGCCGCCAACGATGGAGTAGGTGTAGGGTGCAGTTCCTCCCTTGACACTTACCGTTGTAGCGTAGGTAGTGTTTTCCTTGGCGTCAGGCAGGCTGCTGGTGAGGAATGTCAATGGTGGCGAGGTGATGGTGATGAAAAAACCCTGCTGTCCAGTGCCTGCTGCTGAGTCGGTGACTCTTACAACGAAGCTAAAAGTCCCTGCTGTAGTCGGGGTGCCCGAGATGGTGCCGCTTGCTGCGTTTAATGTCAAATTCGGTGGCAAAGCTCCGCTGATGATGCTCCATGTATAGGGTGGCGAGCCTCCTGTGGCAACAAGATTTGTGGTGTAGGGTGTGCCAACCTGGCCGTTGGGCAGGGGGGAGGGGTAGATGGATGGCTGTGCCTGCACTGGGCTTGCCAGCGATAGGCTGATGCCTATCAATAAGGACATGACGGGTAGCAGATGGGCAATTATCCTGAGAAGTAGTCCGTCAGGTGTGGACTTATGCTGATGAAGAAATCTCATCTCTCTAACAAACAATTATAGTGCTACACGGGACAATTGTCGATAGTCAAGTGTATGGGTATTCTTGTTTGTGCTGTTGTCTATCGCAAGCGGCGGTGGAGGATGAAGGTGAGTAAGGCAATGTCTATGAGCAGGCAGATGATGATAATTGCCCATGTCCAAGCCGGAACTGCTGGCGAATTTTGTGTGGATTGTGGAACAGGATTGGGTTGCGTTTGGAAGCAAAAAGTGGGGCTCCAGTCGCTGGGGAACGGTTCAAGTGCTTTTACGCGCCAGAAGTAGATGATGCCAGGTTCCAGAATGCCGCTGAATTCATAGGCTGTGGTGTTGACTTCGGTGTCCGTGATGACCTCGGTCATAGTCGGGTCTTTGGCCAGTACGAACCTGTATCTGGTTGTCCCCTGGAAAGGCGACCAGGAAAATGATGCCGGTTTGATGCTGCAACCGATGCAACCATTATTGGGAGACAGCAGTTGCGGTCCCAGGTATTTAGCGTTGACTGGCAGGCCGGGCCGTACTTTGAATATCTCGCGCCATGATGACGGGCTGGTGATGGCATCGCCGGTGACAACATCCTGAACAGTGACCTTCCAGTAATAGGTGTGGTTGGCTTCCAGCGGGGGCACATTCCAGGTATTACCATTGGCGTCTATTACTGTGCCACCGCTTGGCGGGATGACTAAAGCCGGAGCATCGAGGTCGGGCGGCACGTAAGGGGCATATGTGGTAGGAGCGGGAATCGGGCTGAGAGATGAGGTCTTTCCTCCCCATATATTGCCAATGTCAGCGACCTTCAGGGCAAAGTCTTCGTCCTTGGCTATCTCGATTCGATATCCGCGAGATAGGGAGATAGGCTTCCATTGCAAATCTATCTGGCCAGCCCTGCCGGAGACAGGGTCGCAGTCCACAGCTGCCTCTGATATCGGTGCCACTGGCCTGGGGCCGTTCCATGCCAGCGTGTCGGTGTAATTCCAAACTCCACCCTGGGGAGGATTGTAGGGCTGCTGGTCGATAGTCCAGATGGTTATAGGGTCACCCAATTCCATGCCGCCGCATATCCTGAATCTTCTGGTTGGTTGGTCTGCTGTTCCCAGCGAAACGGTTGGGTCTAAGCCTGCGAGAGCTGCTGACCATCTGACGTAGGGCGTGGCTGAGGCCCAGGTAGCTGGTTCACAGAAGTAGAAGCTGTAGTTGCGGGATATGGCCAGGCTGGTGACCGGGGTGGGCCAGGCGATACCGCCCCACCATGTTTCCCACTCGTCGGTTCCGGAGTAGATGCCACAGGCGTACATGCCACCTGAGTTTATAGCCAGGATATAGCCATCGCTTCTATAGGCGGAACTGGCGACCACCAGCGTGTTTCCTTGCGTGGGAAGCGAGGTGGGAACATGGCTGAAGGTATTCCCACCGTCTATGGAATAGGCAACGTCATAAGGCCCGACGCCAGTCCCGCTCACGATTACATGTCCCTTGTGGTTGTCCGGCGTTATTCCGGTATAGGCGGTGGCGATGCTGTAAGCAGCACCGAGCTCTGTTAGCGTGTTCTGCTCCAGAACCCAGCCAGTCCCGCTATAACTGAACTTCTGCACCCAGCCGTCGGGGCTGAGGAGGTACAGGGTCTTGCTGTCCTCTGGTGCCATGTCCTGTATGGCTAGCCTGGTATTTATATTGGTCCAGTAATCTCCGAAGTCTGGCGACCACATGAGTTTGGTGGTACCTACGGCTGCCCAGAAAACAATTTGTCCATCAGGTTTGTTGCCGGCCAGCCCCAGAATGGCGTTGTCTGTTTGTCCGATGGCGCAATCCTGCGCTGTGGTTAGCTGGCAGAGTACGCGTTCCCAATCGTTGCCCAGGGGTGAACCCTGGCTACGCCAGACGCTGTCGAATCCTGAACAATTGACATTGTCACTTACAGAAGCTAGGTAGAGGGTCGAGCAATTGGGTGCTGGGGCGATGTCTGTGAAGCGGCTGATTTGGGTGTCTATCAGGGCGAGCTGATTCCAGGTCTCACCGTTATTACGGCTAAGCGAGAAGGCCGATTCGTCCAGTGGTTGTCCTGTTAGATATGGCGTTGGCCAATCGGGGCCGGGGCGCAGTGGGGCGCTGCTGGCGGTGCCTGCATAGGCGATTGAACCATCGGGAGACCATGCGACCTGGGCGTTGCCGTAGCCCGAGCCGGCACAGCTATCGCTGCCGGCGGCGCCGGTGGCTGGCTTTAGAGCGGGATACCAGCAGGGTATGGGGCAGGTGGTGGGCGAATCGGTGAACCATGTCATGACGGTGGCAGCGCGGGTGTTGCCCAACACCTCGCCGGCTAATAGCTTGCCAGAAGCAAATGTGCCGTGGTAAGCAATGGTGCAAATCCGTTTTGTCGGTGTGGCTTTCATCAGGTTGTACAAGTGGGTGTTGTCTATGCGGTAAATGCCGGCTTGGCCAGTGACTCCTGCATCGTCCGTGCAGATGTAATAGCGACGCAAGCTGGGGGATTGGCCGGAGAAGTCGCTGGGCAACTCCAGGCCTGCGGTGATAATCTGGCTGGCATTAGGTGATGTGCTGGCAGCGCCAGCGGTGATTTCAGGGGGGGAGCCTCCATAAGAGGCTACCCAGTTGGTGGAGCTTTGGTTAACGTCATGGAATCCCACATTAACGTATGTTCCCTTGGCATTTGAATAGACAAGAGCAATGGCAAAGTCGTTTTGGTATGAGGGAGAAAACTCCAGGGACATAATGTCTCCGGTGAATGCCTGGTCTGCCCAGGTGAGGTAATCTGGGCCATTCAGAACCCAGACATTGCCGTTGCCATTGCCGTCTCTGGTGCCGATGCAAATGTCATGGCTGGCGTAGTTTGAGGAGATATCGATGGCGTTGATGTTATGGGGGCCACTGAAATTGGTGTTGTGCCACTGGGAGCCGCCGTTGCTGGATACCCAGATGTTTCGTGGTAGATTGCTGATAGCGTTGTTGGTGACCACGGCTATGAAATTTACGTCATCGGGGGCAGTTGCCAGATTCCAGATGCGAAAGTTGGCTTGTTCAGCAGGGGACATGCTTTGATACAAGTTCTGGCCGATTTTATCGCCCCAGCTTATGCCGCTATCTGTTGATTTGTAAAGGGCGTTGCTGCCAGCGGAATTGTCTGCATTGGGGATGTCTACGGCGTAAAAAGTCTTGCCGTCCGAGCCGATGGCGATGCGGTTGACCTCGCAGGGGCTGGCGATGTCATTCTTGGTAACGATGCTCCCAGGCGTGTAGGCACGGTCCCACTTCAGAACGCCAGGGTCGGCCAGCGCTGGGCGAGGGTATGTGTTTGGTATTATGCTGGCTATAATCGCTATGGCAATGACCAGCAGGCCGATTGGTCTCTTAAATCTGTTTTTCATGGATATGCCCATCTTTATATCGGGATATTGTAGGGGCGTACCTTCAGGCGCGCCCGCAGGAATGGCGGACAGGTTTAAAAACCTGACTCACGTTGGACCCATCCGCGGACAGACCTTCAGGTCTGTCCCTACATTGTTTGTCTTGTTACCTCGAGCATTTTTCTGTCGTTCTCCTATCATTCTGACTGAGTCCTTCCGCTGAAGGACTCGCAATTCCCCGTAAGGCACAAGTATCTGCCCAGGCAGGGACCGCCACGGGGCTTTGCTCCTCGCGATGACAATTAATTATTTGGGAGGCCTCACGACGTGTTGACGCGAGAGTTGCATTTCTATTTTGAATCTCCTGTCCCGAATATCTCCGGGTGTATCAGCTTGGCTACCTCTTCCAGTCCCTGGATTATTCTGGGGCTAGGGCGTTCGATAAGGTTGGAGTCGGTTATCTTGTAGACGCGGTTGTTTTTGATGGCATCCACGCCGGCCAGCCTGGTCTCCTTTTTGATGCTGTTATAGACCAGGTCTGCGGTGGTAGCCATGGCGCTTACCAGGATGACCTGTGGGTTCTTGGTGACCACTGCTTCCAGCGAGACTACGCGCGCCTTCTCGAAATCAGCGGAAAACACGTTTGTGCCGCCGGCCTTGGCAATCAGGTCATCGGTGAAGGTTTTGGAGCCCATGGTCCAGATGGGATTAAACCAGACAACATAGAGCACGCCGGGGCGGTCTTTGGCAGCCAGCGCTGATGTTCTGGAGGTGACAGCGTCTATCTGGTTGGTCATGTCGCTGACCAGTTTCCGTGCTGCTTTGCTCTTGCCGGTGATTTGCCCGATGACGGTGATGTCGTTCAGTATCACGTCGATAGAGGTGGCGAAGGTGACGAAGACGGGCAGCCCCAGCTTCTCCAGAGCGGGAAGGACCGTGTTCTCATGTATGGACTCTGCCACTATCAGGTCTGGCTGTACGGCGACGATTTTCTCCAGGTCTGGCGTGCTGTAGCCGGAGACCCTGGTTTTTGATTTGGCTGCTTCTGGATAGTCGCAGTAGTCGGTGGTGCCCACGATTCTATCGTCCAGCCCCAGGGCAAACAGCATCTCGGTGACGCTGGGAGCCAGCGAAACGATGCGCTGGGGCAGTTTCTGGATGGTCACTTTCCTGCCCAGGTCGTCGGTGACTGTGATTGGGAAGGTGGGCAGCTCTTCCTGCGGTGCTGCCTGCGGCGGTGGTTTCTCCTGTGTTGGTGATGGAGGAGGTGGTGGCGGTGCAGTAGGTGGTGAAGTGGGAGTTGGCGTACAGGCAAGGGTAAGCGTCAGGCAGGTGATGGCCGTGAGTGTCAGAATGCTGTAGATGTACTTTTTCATGGCAAACCTCCTCATAATAAAAACAATCCCCCTGCCCATGTGGAACAGGGGGATTCATCAAACAACAAATCCCACCCCCTACTCCGCGGAGGCAGATAAAGCTTACAGGGTTGGCGTCCTGACTTTCACAGTAGGCGGGACTGTGCCGGAATTGCGCCGACTTGCGTTCCAATTAAGCCCTCGGTCACCCGAAGGCACCCCTAACGCTTTATTCAGTTTGCGATTAGTATAGCATACTGGCTCGAGGCGAAGTCAATAGCGGTTTGGGTTGGGAGTGCGGCTAACATGGTGGTGAACAAGACAGGCTAATAGTGCAGCAGGATATGGTCTTCTATTGCTCTTCGCTCAGCACTCGCTTCACCTCTTTCTTTAGCTGCGCAGCATCGAAGGGCTTGGCAACGTGGGCAACTTTAGTCTCGGCGAGGAACCTGTCAGTATCCGCGCTCATGACATCACCGGTGACAAACACCACCCTCTTTGCCAGCGATTTGGCTATCTTCTGGATTCGTCGGTATAGCTCAGGCCCGCTCATCCCAGGCATCTTGACGTCCAGCAGGATGAGGTTGTATCTCTTCCCTTCAATCATTTTCAAAGCATCCGTGGCGTTGTCCACGGTATCTACCTGGTAGCCTTCTCCAGCCAGCATCCGTTTCGCCAGGTCCCTGATTACCTGCTCGTCATCAACCACCAGTATCCTGGCTTTGCCCACCCTCTCAGGCTCGTCAGCAGCAGGCTCAGGCGCATCCGATGTTTCTATTTCCGTGACTACGGGCAGCTCCACGATAAAGGTAGCCCCTTTGCCCGTCTTGCTTTCGGCGTATATCTTGCCATTGTGTTCGGCTACTATGCCGTAGCACAGGCTCAAGCCCAGGCCAGTTCCTTCTCCTACCTCCTTGGTGGTGAAGAAGGGGTCGAATATCCTGTCCATTAGCTCAGGCTTTATCCCCGGGCCATCGTCCTTGACGCATATCTTTATAGTGCCGTCGCTTTTCTCCGTGGTTATGGTGAGCCTGCCCTTGCCATGAGCCGATTTCATCTCCATCTCGGCATTGACGATTAAGTTGAGCAGCACCTGCTGGATTTGGCCCGGGTCAGCCATGGTTTGAGGCAAGTCGAGGGCAAGGCTGGTGGTGACCTTGATGTTGTTCGTCCTCAGGTGATAAGCCCGCAGCACGAGGGTGCTTTCTATAAGCTGGTTGATGTCAACGTACTTTCGCTCCGGCTTAGTCTGGCGGGAGAAGGTCAAAAGTCTCTGCACAATGCCGGCTACACGCCTGGCACCGTCGTTGATAGCTGCCAGGTCTTTCCTCGCGTCAGGCGGTATATCCTCCCTGTCCAGGAGCAGTTGGGCATAGCCGGTGACAGCGGTGAGCGGGTTATTGATTTCGTGGGCTACTCCTGCTGACATCTCGCCCACGGAAGCCAGGCGGCTGGAGACCTGAGCCTTTAGCTCCAGTTGGCGCCTGTGTTCTTCCGCCTTCTTGCGCTCGGTGATGTCCCTGCCAACTCCCCGGAAGCCAACGATTTCACCCTTCTCATTTCGCACCAGGGAAATTGTAGCTTCTGCAAATCCCCTGCTCCCGTCCTTTCTAGCGAT
>VGOO01000002.1 GCA_016875925.1 Chloroflexota bacterium | reverse complement strand
TTCACCAGTGCAAAATCGCCCAGACCAATGGCTCTCATCACCGCCATCTCCCGCGTCCGCTGCAATACGTTAATAGTCACGCCATTGAAGATGATGGCCACACCCAACGTTACCCCCATCATCAGCATGAAGCCTATCATCACCCAGAAGAAGCCCATCATCTCATCTATCAGCGCCCTGGTATCGCTCACCAGCTCCACGGATGCCACCTGAGGCATGTCATACATCCTCTTGAGCAAATCTGCAGACGGCAGCCCATCGAATTTCACGAAAATGCCGGTAGCCGCTCCAAGGTTGTGCTGCAATTTCTGCACCTCGCGCAGCGGCATGAACGCCCTGGCCCCTACAGCAGTCTGGACATAACCGGCCAGCTTCTTCTCGGTCTCTCCCACCGTGCCCACCAGCGGTTCAAGCTGAACTGTATCTCCTACCTCAGCACCCAGCCTCTCTTTGTAGGAGATAGGTATAAGCACCCCGTCGTTTGTCACATCTATCCGTCTGCCATCTTCCCCAACCAGCCAGTACATTGACGAGCCGGCAGGAAACCCCGCAATGCTGGTATCCACGGTATTTCCCCCATAGCGTACGCGATACGGCATCTCTAGTACGGCCTCCGTCTCCTTCACGCCCTTCAGATTCCCGATATAGGTCGCTGTGGATGCTGCCCCTACACCTTGTAAGTACACAAACGCATCGTACTTCTGCACCACATTGAATTGCATATCAAACGTGCTATCAACTGCATCTACAAAGGACATGGATACCAGGATGAGAATCACCGCCGATGCTACCCCAGACGCCATGAACAGGCTGCGGCGAACGTTGCGAAAGATGTTGCGTAGCGGCACCTTCAGAACATAGGGAAACGGGCCAAGGAGAAAGGCAAGCGTTCTCATCACAATCCTGTTGCCGGAAGCCGGTATGGCAGGACGCATGGCCTCAGCAGGTTGTATGCTCAATGTTGACCAGGCAGGAAGCAGCCCTGCCACCAGCGGTATGCCCATGCCTATCAAAATACCCACCACAATCACGCCCCAATGAGTTATCACTATCATACTGGGTATGTTGAGCTGCGAAACATACATCTCAGTAAGCCCGTTAGCCAGAAGGTGGCCGGCGATTACACCCGTTAACGAGCCAGCGATGCCCACCACCAGCGCAAATCCCATATAGTGGAACAGAATGGACGACCTGCTGTACCCGATGGCACGCATCAGGCCTATCTGTATGCGCTGTGACTCTACCAACCGGCTGAGCAAAACGTAGATGCTAAGCGATGCCATGGTGAGAAACAGAAGTGGGAAAAGGAAGGCGAGCATGGCAAAACCCTCCAGGTCCTGTCTTAAGAGCTGAACGCTGGGCAGGTCCTTCCGCGCCGTCATATAGGCAGTGCGTACACCTCTTATAATATCAATTTCCCTGGCACGTACTTTGACAGGGTCATCCTTCGAGGTTATCCGCCCGATGTCGTGCCGCCGCAGAATCCCCTTTACCCTGTCCAGCACTTTTCCTCTGTCTACTCCCGGTGCCACCCTGAGAACAAGCTCACTACTCTTGCCATCCATACCGAAGATTTGCTCGGCGGTGGATTCTGGCATAAAAAAGACCCCAAAGGTACGCGGGGAAGGCATAGCATCCTGGGCACTCTTGGTCACCCAGAGATATTCGGGGCTGACCACTATGCCCATGACCCGGAACTTGGCCTTCACTCCCTGATATTCCAGAGTAAGCCAATCGCCAGGCTGTATCTTGTGGTAATCGGCAAAATGGTTCTCAACCAGGATTTCTCGTCCGAATTCAGGGCTAAAGTATCCACCCGATTCTATTTGCACCAAATTCACATCGGGCAAATGAAGCGATGGCAGCGAAATCACATGCCCTGCCACCTTCTCACCAGTTTCCCCTCCCATGTCCACATTCACATCGCCTCTAATCCGACCAATCGCTGCCACCCCTGGAATCTCGTTCAACTGCCGCACTGCCCTGTTATCTATCTCGTCAACGGATATCCAGTAATCTCCCATATTGAGTCGGTCAAAATATGAGTTGTAGGAGATATCGAGGTTCAGGTATGCCTCGTAGCCACAAATGAATATAGTAATGCCAAGAAAAATGATGAAGGCTACAGCCCCATATTGTATTTTTGCCGACTTGATATCGCGCAGGAGCTTTAGGTGCAGCTTTGGCACAGCTACCATTCCAGTTTATCCGGGTCAAGGGGATGCTCATTGATAATAGTCTTGGCAATACGCCCATCCCGCATCTTCAGCACACGGTCTGCTATCTCACCTACAGTCGCATTATGCGTCACCACCACCACAGTCTTTTGCTGTGTTTTGTTTAGCTCCCGAAGAAGCTTGAAAATCCGCTTGCCTGTCTCGAAATCCAGGCTGCCTGTAGGCTCATCACAAAGCATTATCGCAGGGTCGGTGGCAAGTGCTCGCGCAATAGCCACACGCTGGTTCTCGCCACCGGATAGTTCGCTGGGAAAGTGGTTTAACCTGTGCCCCAGACCGACGCTCTCCATAAGCTGTTCTGCAGAGGGGTGATTCGTCACCAAATCGGCAGCAAATTCAACGTTCTCCTTGGCTGTTAGCGTAGGAATCAAGTTAAAAGTCTGGAAAATAAACCCTACCTGTGTTCGACGGTAGTGCGTCAACTGGCTCCTATTCATCCTGGAGACCTTAAAGCCATTGACCTCAATCAGCCCGGAGCTTGGTTTATCCAACCCGCCTATCAAGTTGAGCAGTGTGGTCTTGCCCGACCCGCTCGGGCCCAGGAGCACCAGAAATTCACCAGGAGAGATTTCGAAGGAAACGTTATTGAGTGCCACCACATCGATTTCCCCCATGGTGTAGATTTTGGAGACACCGTCTAGCTTTATGCTGGGCTTCATAACGATTACCCTGGCTTTCTGTGACCTGTTGCCAAATATGCCACTTCATCCATTGCCTATATTATAGAAGGCAACACCCATAATGCCAATGTTCGCACGGAATGTAAGGGGATAAGCGGCTCGCAAGTCGAGATATATGACAGACCGCTATATGCTGAGTGGCATCTGACGAGCAAACAATCCGCTGCTAAGCTCGGCTTCATGCGTCCTGAGCCATTTTCTACAATAGCGGCACTCCGGACAATGTTGGGCTACCAGCCGCCAGAACCTCTTAGAGTGGTTCATTTCCTTTAGATGAGCAAGTTCATGAATGACCACATAGTCAATAACTGCCTCCGGTGCCATTACCAGCTTCCAATTGAAGCTGAGATTCCCTTTTCGAGAGCAGCTTCCCCACCTTGTCCTCTGCCCTCGAATGGTCACTTTGCCGGGATTTACACCAAGCTCAGTGCCCCATTTCCCTACCCTTTCCAGTATCAGACTGGCAGCCTGTACTCGATACCATTGCTCCAGCACTGGGCCTATTTCTCCCCCAGATGACACGCCATTCACTACCAGCCGGTTCCGTTCCAGTCTGGCACACGCCACACCGCGGTTCTTCCCCGCCACCACCATCAACGGCCGACCAAGATAGGAGACAACATCGCCAAACTTTATCCCCCGTCCACACAGTTGTGGAAGCAGTTGACTTTGCCTGGCCAAGTTACGCAAAATCCAACGCTTCTTTGCCTTCAATACTTCGGCTACCCGCCCCACCGGACACACCCGCGGGATAACTACTACAAGGCCCTGCCCTCTCCTTATCTCAAGCCTTATATTCCGCGCCCTGGCGCTGCGCTTCACAACATAGGAAACCGTCCGCCCATCAAGGGCTACCTCGCCCTGCGTAACCATCACCAGCCGTGGACGGCCTCTGCTAGCCATGACAAAAGTTTAGCCCCCGGCCTTCTTAATGTCCATATTTTTCATCAAAAAGGTAAAATACACATGCCATTTTTAAACAGGGAAATAACACTTGCATTTGAACCAAAGACTGGTATCATATGCAGGTAACAGCACAACCAATCTGCAACAAGCAACTGCGTAGAGGTGAACGATGGGCAAAAACAACGGCAAGTCGGAAATAACCAGAGACAACGTGAAACATGTTTTCAATCTAACCGACAAAATCGTAGAGCGCTACCCCAGCAGGCTGACAGGAACAAGGGCATGTCTTGAGACTGCAATGCGATTGAAAGAGGAGTTCTCCAGGAACTGTGACCAAGGCTCCGTAGATATTGAAGAATTTACTTGCCACCCAAAAAGCTTCCTGAAATACATCCCAGCCATTGTGATTATCGGGATAATCTGCTCCTTCCTGCTGCTGTTCCGGTATCCGGTGCCAGCACTCATCGGCTTCGCCGTGGTCATCTTTGCCTTTTACGGACAGTTTGTGCGCTACTGGCACTTGCTCGACCCGCTTTTCCCCAGGGCTAGAGGATACAATGTCTATGGCAAAATCGAGCCCGAAGGCAAGGTAAAACAGCAAGTTATACTG
Organism: Chloroflexota bacterium; assembly: GCA_016875925.1. Taxonomy (GTDB): domain Bacteria; phylum Chloroflexota; class Dehalococcoidia; order GIF9; family UBA5629; genus VGOF01. Next base: position 65,304 of record VGOO01000002.1, on the reverse strand, counting down.
AGCGCCCATCATGACGCCGCCTACGTCTTCCAGTTAATTGCCCACATGCCCAAGTTCTACTCCACTTTCATGCAAGGGGGTATCCTGTTTCTCATCGTGGGATTTCTGGTATCCCTGATATGGACAGTCCTGATGCTGTTCGATGTCCCACCTCCCGCCTGGGCACACCCATCTATACCACTGGCTCTGGTCATCTGCAGCATCCTGGTGCTACCGCTAGCCTTTTTCACCACTGGTCAGGTGTCACCAGGGGCAGGGGACAACATGATTGCAGTAGCAACCACCAACGAGGTAGCCAGGATATTCCAGGAAGCCAAAAAAACAGGCAAAAACATCCTGCAGCACACCCGTCTGATGATAGTATCCTTCGACGCCGAGGAAGCAGGATTGCGCGGCGCCAGAGCCTTCTGCAGGAAACACAGGGATGAGCTGCTGGGCACTAAGACCTACGTCTTTAACATTGATACTCTCTACAAGGTCAAGGACATCAATTTCCTCGCCCACGACCTGAACACCACGGTCAAGCTCTCCCGTCAGGTGGCTCAGGATTGCGTTGATATCGCCCACGCACTGGGCTATCCAGCCGTAGTCTCCGGCATGCCCTTCGGTGGCGGCAGCACCGACGCAGCAGCTTTTGGAGAAATCGGCGTAGAAGCCACCAACATGGCTGCTATGAGCTTCGATGTCAACGCCTTTGGGAAAGACATGGTGTACCACACCAAGAATGACCTGACAAAATACATCGAGCCTGAAGTAGTAGAAGCAACTCTCAAAATCGCCCGCAGCTATATCCTTCAGAAAGACGCCGAAGCTTGACGGACAGTCCTTCAGATAATCCATGGCATGGGGCTTCAGCCCCGCTTGAATATATGATAGATTCACCGGACTATTCAGGCACATAAGGAGGTAAGAAGATGAATAAAACGCACATCCTATGGCTCGTTCTAGCCTGTCTAATTCTACTTAGCGGCTGCTACAGCCCTGGGGGGCCAGTACCAGAGAACCCCAAATCCCCGGCAGCACGACAATCCATCCCACAGAAGGTAATCGTAGAAGAGGAGACAATCTATTCCCCTGCACCCAGAGATAACGGTGTGCCACCCGACTCCTGCGATTACATCCACTTTATTAGATACAGGCCAGCCACGTCTGACGGCAAGCCCAAGGAAGTAAATGCCATCCTAGTGCTGATGCCGGGTTACATGGGCGGCGCCAACGAGTTCGAGTATATGGGCAGGCAACTGGTCTCCATGTCAGAAGCCCAAGGCAAGGAAAGTCTTGAGGTTTGGGCTATCGACCGCAGGCCAAACTGCCTGGAGGACCTCACCGGCATGAACGCCGCCGAAGAATCCGGTGAACTCCCTGACCCAAAGATAGCCATTGACTACTACTATCGAGGCAGCACCATCAAAGACAAGACATTCCAGGGCTTCCTCAAGGAGCAAGACGTTCCTTATCTTTCTGAGTTCGGCCTGAAGCTAGCCATGGAGGATATTTACCAGATTATCACCAGCAAAATACCAGACCCGGGGGAGCGCCGGAAGACAGTGTTCATCGGTGGGCATTCCCTGGGCACTCCACTCACAGCACTATTCGCCGGCTGGGACTTTGATGGAAACCCAAACACACTCGAAGACGCCGGATACCGTAACTGCGCCGGCTTAGTTCTGCTGGATGGTCCCGTATTCTACTGGGACATCAAAGGCTTTAGCAACATCAGCCAAGAAGACTACAATCAGCGACTACAGGATATCCGTGCCGGCATAGCACCACGGCTCGATTTCTTCCAGGGCGTTTCCCCTGAAGCCATGGCTTTGCTGGAGATAATGGCCATGTCGGCGGCTGCCCATCCAGACGAAGAATCCACCTTGTTCAAAAATGTCCCCTATTCTCAAGAGGTGGCTGCGCTACTACAGCTACTCCATTCCAGGGATTTGATTCACTTCATATCCGGCAAGCCTGCAGTCTCCGATTTCAGATACACCAACGAGGCATTGCTGGGGGTATTCATGGATGACAACTTCCAGCCGGTCAAGATGCTACAAGTTAGCATGGGATTCCTTCAGGGTGGCCCCGTGGTCAAGAAGAGCTTCCCCGGCTCGCTGTCCAAGCTGTTAGGTATACGCGGAATAGACCTCGATAACCTGTTCATCCCCTGGGATGCTGGCCCGCGAAATGAACTAGGAAAAGGCCCTCTCTACTCCTGGGTGAATTTCGATGAAATAGGCAACGCTAATGACCCTGACTATCGCAGCACAAACGGCAAGGTCATCTACACTACCATAATCGAAGAAATGACCGACATCCAGGACTTCGCCCGCGTGCTCTACCGTGGCCCGTCCAACTACACCGAATGGTATTTCCCATCGCGTCTTAGGTTGGACATCGGAGCTGCTGGGACACCATTCAATAAAGACGTTGGGTTGACCTTTTTCCATAACCCCAAGGTAGACGTGCCCGTAATTGCCTTCGGCGCACCACATGGCGATGTTCCCCATATTTCCGGCTGGGACGAATACAAGAGCAGCATCGCCTCCACCGAATTTGTGACCATTATGGCTCCGGGCTATAACCATCTCGACATAGCCTGTGCTGCCGTAGACCGTCCCGGACACCGTGAAAACCTGGTCTTTAAGCCCCTATTAGATTTCCTGTTCCGCAACAGCAAGGGCAAAACACTGGTGCCCTAAAATACCTTGTCAGCGAGATTCCGGACGAGGTGGCTGGGGACGCCGACCATCAGAGTAGCGGCGGATGCCCTCGGCCATGCCAGGGTCTTTTATGCTGTCTTTATGCAAGCGCTTCTCCAGTCTTAACCCCTCAGGCAATGGTAACGACAAGCCCTCGTACACGCTGCGGCGGTCATTGCGCAGGCTCACCTGGGGATAGCTAGAAATAGACTTGGCCAATTCCAAAGACCTTGAAAGAGCTTGTCCTTGCGACACGATCTCCTGAACCAGGCCAATTCGCAGCGCATGTTCAGCATCTATCTGCACGCCGGTCTCTATCATGTAAAGCGCATTTCCCAGACCCACTACCCGCCACAAACGCTGGGTGCCGCCATCAATCAGGGGTACTCCCCAGCGGCGGTTAACCACGCCAAAGCTGGCATTGCGACTGGCAATACGAAAATCACACCAGCAGGCCAGCTCCAACCCCCCAGCCAGGCAATAGCCGTTCACAGCAGCTATGGTCGGCTTGCGGACATCGGTAATACGGCTAATGCCCATGGGCCCGCACGTTTCAGAATATTTCCAGGATATCAGGCTCTCCACCTTCCTCAGGTCAGCCCCTGCGCAGAAGGACACATCACCAGCTCCGGTAAGTATCAAGACATCGAGACCATCATCTTTCCGAAAGGTATCCACTGCCTTGCACAGCAGTTCCGCAGTTTCCCCATCTACCGCATTGCGTACTTCGGGCCTGTTAATGGTCACGATGAAAGCACGCCCTTTGCTCTCAATCTCAATTTTGGCCATAGCGATACCTCCTCTGGAACAGACAGTTACCTAATAGAAATTCGACTGACCCGCTAGAGGTCACATTGTAGGATATTGAGCAGGAGGGGTAAAGGACTGGCGTTCAAATCATAGCCCAGCCTCAGCCAAAATCTCAGGAACCACCTCTTCCTTACCTATGGCCATGACATGGACACCATCGCAAACAGAGTCTTTCTTCAACGCCGCAATCATCCTGCCGGCGATCTCAATGCCCTTCTTCAGCGCCTCACCCTTAGGTGCTGCTGCCAGCTCATCAATCAAGTTTTGCGGCACAAAAATGCCAGGGACATTGTCTGTCATATACTTGGCCATCCTCGCTGAGGTCAACAGCACTATTCCAGCCAGTATCTTCACCGGGAATTTCCGAGCATACTTCATAAATTTGGCGAAATTATCCAGGTCGTAAATAGCCTGCGTCTGAAAAAACTCGGCTCCGGCTTCCACCTTCTTCTCAAATTTGATCAACTGAGGTTCTATGGGATTGGCCTCCGGCGTCACTATGGCGCCAGCGCAGAACTCGACAGCGCCGTCCAGGTCATTACCTCCCAAATCTTTACCCGATTCAAGTTGACGTATAGCCCTCAGCAACTGAGATGAATCAAGGTCAAAAACGCCTTTAGCTTCCTTATGGTCGCCGACAGGCACAGCGTCTCCAGTCAGGCAGAGCACATTTCGGACACCCCTGGTATAGGCAAAAAGAAGCTCAGCTTGAAGAGCCAAACGATTACGGTCGCGGCAGGTCATCTGCAATATAGGTTCGCCGCCACGTTCCCTGACAGATAGGCAACCGCCGATAGACGGAAACCGCATCACCGAGCTTTGATGGTCAGTAACATTCATGGCATCTACCTTGTCCTTAAGCAGGTCAATATGATGCAACATGTTTTCAATGTTTGTGCCTTTGGGCGGCCCAATCTCGCTGGTTACCACAAACTTCCCAGAATTAAGCGCTTCCTTAAATTTAGTCACCATAGCCATCCCTCACTCAGACAATCTTGACCGTCCGCGGTCTGGGTGCCGCTTGGAAATTCTTCGGCGGCTGCTGTTTACGCATCAGTTCAAGCCGACCCTGCGCATTTAGCCGCTGATATATCAAAGTCCAGGCGCAATCCTTTTCCTTGTCCACCTCACACTTGCCCCTATTGGTGCCTCCACAGGGGCCATTAACCAAACCTTTGTGACAGGCGGTTATAGGGCAAATTCCCGCTGTCTCTCCCAAAACGCACTGGCCACACTGGGCACAGACCTCGTGGAAATTTCCCGGTTCATCTTCCAGGCCAATGAATAGCGTATCCACCCCGGGTATTACCGGTTTGTCAAGATACGAACTTACCTTGTGCACCCCTAATGCACAGGACATCACCAGCAGGCAGCCAGAATTGCCAATAGCTTCGTTATTCTCCTTAACGGCAACCTCAGTCATCTCGTCACAAGCAGTGGGAATAACCGTCCAACCGGTAACTATCTTGCCTAGCTCTTGCAGCTTTTCTTTCATAGCCAGCACTTCGTCCCGACCACCAGTCTTGGTCATGGTAGTGCAGGTGCCACAGCCTATAATAAAAACCCTATCCAGTCCATCCAGTTGTCCCTTGGTCTCCTCAAACGGTTTTTGTTTAGTTATAGATTTCATAGTCACACTCTCCTAAAGCACCGCTTCGCCTCAAAGCAAAGCCCATCATCTCTCCAGGTCACACCTGAGGCATCGCTTGGCCTCTTGCACAGCTATCTCCTCCGAGAAACTGAGCTCTATTTCTTCAAAGCCGCTCTTCCTTTCCTCTGTAGGCAACCTGGGCACCTCCAACCTCTTTTGTGACTCCCACGCCTCCTCTTCAGGCTTAGTAGCAGCTTCCAGGATAACCTCCGTCTTCATGTCATACATCTCCACCCTTGACGTATCGGCCTTGAGGTATTTATCTATAGCCAGCGCCCCCCTCCTGCCAGCAGCAATAGCCTCTATCACCATACCAGGACCAGTCACAAAATCTCCACCGGCAAAGACACCAGGGACATTGGTAGCCAGTGTATTGCTATCAACCGCCAGAGTCTCCCACCTGGTCCGCTCCAAAGCACTATCGGGAGGCAAAAAAGATAGGTCAGGCGCTTGGCCAACAGCGGCTATTACTGTGTCCGCCTCCGCAAAGAACTCGGACCCAGGAATTGGCAGTGGCCGGCGTCGACCGCTGGCGTCCATCTCTCCCAACTGCATGCGGATACACTGTAAGCCAGTAACTTTCCAGTTATCATTAACGATGCGAGTTGGGCTGACCAGGAAACTGATTTGTATTCCCTCGGTCACCGCCTCCTCATATTCCACCTCTGTCACTGGCATTTCCTCACGAGACCTCCTGTAAAAAATGCTAACCTCATCTGCACCAAGCCGCAGCGAGGTTCGCGCTGCATCTAACGCCACATTGCCACCACCGATGACAGCCACCTTCTTCCCGACCCTAACCTGCTTACCTACCTTCACATCTCGCAGGAATCGCAGCCCATAGTGAAAACCCTCCACATCTTCCAGCTCACCAGGTATTCCCACGCGCTGGCTGCGCTGAGCACCAGCAGCTACAAACACGGCAGCAAAGCCATCTTTCTTCAAATCATCGACGGTAAGATTAGCACCTATAGGAGTATTATATCTTATGTCAACACCACGCCTGGCGATGTACTCTATCTCCTGTTCGATAACTTTACGAGGCAACCGGAAATCAGGAATAGCCACAGAAAGCATTCCACCGCCTACCGGCAAGGCCTCGAAGACGGTAACACCATATCCCATCTGGGCAAGATAATAGGCACAACTGAGTCCCGTCGGCCCTGCCCCTATGACTGCCACCTTTTGAGGTCTAGTCCTGGGAAATGGTTCGGGCGGAGGCAACTTAGAAATGTTATCGAAATACCAATCGGAAGCAAAGCGCTTTAGTGACCTGATGGCCACCGGTTCATCCAGCTCACCACGACGACATCTGCCCTCGCAGGGATGATGGCAGATACGACCGCATATAGCCGGGAATGGGTTCCTCTCCCGGATGGTTTCCACAGACTCCAGGGGTTCGCCACTAGCAATATGAGCAACATATTTGGGAATATTGATGCCCACTGGACAGGTATGCTGACAGGGCGATATCATCAGAGAATCGCAGACAGCAGCCGGACACCTCTTTTCTTTTATGTGGGTTTCGTATTCGTCACGAAAATAGTTTATGGTGGTCAGCACCGGGTTAGGACAGGTCTGCCCCAAGCCACACAGCGAGCTTTCCTTCACTGTCTTGGCAATACTAAGCAATGTTGCTATATCGCTATCTTGTCCTTTACCCTGCGTAATCCTGGTCAATATCTCCAGCATTTGCCTGGTTCCCAGTCTACAGGGTACACACTTGCCACATGATTCATCTTGGGTGAAACTCAGAAAATATCTGGCAACCTCCACCATACAGGTGGCCTCATCCATAACTACCATGCCACCAGAGCCCATTATTGAGCCAAGCTGAGCCAGCGAGTCGTAGTCCACTGGCGTATCAATAAATCTGGTGGAAATACAACCGCCCGAAGGACCACCAGTCTGCACCGCTTTGAAGCGCTTGCCACGAGGGATTCCGCCTCCGATGTCGAAGATAACCGTAGACAAAGGCGTGCCCATTGGCACTTCCACCAGGCCACTATTGGCTATCTTGCCAGTCAGAGCAAAGACTGCAGTCCCCTTGCTTTTCTCCGTACCTAAACTGGCGAACCATTCTGCTCCCTTATCTATAATCACAGACACTGAGGCCAACGTCTTCACATTGTTGATATTGCTGGGCTTGCCATCCAGTCCGGATTGCGCCGGGAAGGGTGGACGGGGACGTGGCATACCACGTTTGCTCTCAATAGAAGCAATTAGTGCCGTTTCTTCGCCGCAGACAAAAGCACCAGCGCCCTCCTTAACGTGGATGACAAAACTAAAGTTCGAGCCAAGGATACCGATGCCCAAAAAGCCCCTCTGCTGCGCTTGCTCTAGCGCAATGCGGAAACGCTTCACCGCCAGCGGATATTCGGCACGCACATATATATAACCTTCTCTGGCACCTATTGCATATCCGGCAATAGCCAGACCTTCGATAACAGCATGAGGGTCTGCCTCCAGGATGGAGCGGTCCATAAAGGCGCCCGGGTCACCTTCATCTGCATTACAGATGACATATTTAATTGACCCAGGACTAGCTCTGCAGAATTCCCACTTTCGCCCAGTGGGGAAGCCAGCACCTCCCCTGCCCCGCAGCCCCGACTTTTTGATTTCCTCAATTACTTCTTCAGGTTTCATCAACAGCACCTTCCGCAACGCCCTATAACCACCAGCTTCAATGTAATGGTCTATCTTCTCTGGATTAATGCGCCCACAGTTGCGTAGGATGACGCGCTGTTGCTTCTTATAGAAATTTATCTCTGCATAGTAAGGTATCCTTTGCCCTGTGACAGGATCACAATAGAAGAGGCGCTCCACGGGTTTATTATCACGAAAGTGGGATGCGACGATTTCCGCGGCGTCTTCTGGTTGCACGCGTGTATAGAAGATGCCTTCAGGTTCAATAACTACATTGGGTCCTTGTTCACAGAAGCCGTGGCAACCAGTGAAATCAACTTCCACTCCCGCCACTTTATGACGTTCAACCTCAGCTTTAAGCGCCTCGTAGACGGCATCGCCACCACCAGAAACACAGCCCGTGCCCTGGCAAACAAAAACAGTTCTGTGAGTTGCCATGCTATTCCCCACCCTTCCTACCCTCAAATATCTGAGCCACTTTCCTGGGATTCACATGCCCATAGGTGGTGGTACCGATAACCAGATTCGGCGCCAGAGCACACACGCCAATGCAGGCGACCGTCTCCAGTGTATATTCATAATCAGGCGTGGTTTCTCCCTCCTCAATCCCCAGATACTGCTTCACCAGCTTAAGGATAGTCTTGCCTCCACGCACATGACAGGCAGTACCCCGACACACTCTGACCACGTTCCTTCCCTGTGGTTTTGTATAGAGCTGAGAATAAAAGGAAATCACACCCTGCACCTGCACAGGATACAACCCCAAAGCATTGGCTATGCGCAATGTAGCCTCTGGTGGTATATAACCAAACTCTCCCTGTATCCTCTGAAGCAGAGGAATCAGAGCCCACTTTTGCCGCAGGCATTCTTTTATCAGCTCATCTATTCGCCCCAGGTCAACACCTTGTTTCTTTGCCGACTTAGCCATCAGCACTTACCCTCTCTAGTTTCACTGAACATGACTTCACAGCCAAAGTCCTTGTTTGGTTGTCTGTAACAAAATCGAATAGACCAAATACGGGAGACTCCGGCCAAGAAGCTGGCATGAACAAACTACCCTTGCCCACCGACTCTGTTATTCTGGCTGCTACAGTCACTTGACCTACGAGAGACGACACTCTGACCTTATTGCCATCTTTGACCTTTAGTTTCCTGGCATCAGCCGGATTAATCTCCACAAACGCCTCAGGCACGAATTTCTTCAATCGAGCCGACCTGGAGCTTCGGGTGCCTGTTCCAAACTGGTAAAGCACGTTTCCCACTAAAAGCGTGAAGGGAAAAACATCGCCTGACTCGATAGGCTGTGGAACTTGCTCTAACAACAAAAACTGCTTATGTTCAGACTGCCTGTAATTGACACGCACATCCCGCGGGCCTTTAACATCGAGCCTTGTATAGCTCACGCCACTATACAAAGGAACCAACTCCGCTATCTCATCCATGACCTCCTTAGGAGCAAGATAAGCCATGGGATAGTCCATTTTATTAGCCAGCCGAAGTACGATCTCCCAGTCTGGCAAACTATCACCTAATGGGTTAAAGGCTTTTCTGAGCCGCTGCACTCTGCCCTCAAAGTTGGTAAATGTCCCCTCTTTTTCAACAAAGCTAGCTGCAGGCAGAACTACTTTTGCCAACTTGGCAGTCTTGGTTAGGAACATATCCTGTACCACCAGGAAATCTAACGATTCAAGCGCCTGTCTTACCACATCAGAATTGGGGAAGCTAACTGCCGGGTTCTCTCCAACTATATACATGCCCCTGATGCTGCCCGCCTCTGCCGCCTTAACCATTTCAAAAGCAGCCAGGCCAGCTTCGGTCGGCAGCCGGCATCCCCAGCGAGCTTCGAACTTTTCCCTTATCATGGCATCTGTCAAGGACTGATAGCCAGGAAGACAATCGGGCAGACTCCCCATATCACAAGCGCCTTGCCCATTGCTATCTCGCCGAAGCATATATAAGCATCGAGCACCATCACCCATATCTGTCAACAAGGCTAAATTTGTCAAGGCAGCCATCACATTGCCCTGCTGACCAATCCCATTGTCATATACAATAGATGCCTTTCTAGCTCCAGCAAATATTTTTGCAGCCTGGACTATATCGCCCCAACTTACACCCGTAACATCTTCAGTATTCTCCGCAGTGAAATCCTGTAACGCCTTGGCCAATGCCTCGAAATTGTCCACTCGCTTTATTACGCTATCTTTGTCAAACAGCTTCTCTTCGATGATGGTCTTGACCATTCCGTTTACCAGAGCCACATCAGTGCCAGCCCTAGGTTGCAGCCGCAGATGTGCCCAGGAATTAAGCACTGTCTGGCAAGGGCCTACAACAAGCAACCTGGCGCCTTTTTGTCTAACAGCGCGCCTTATGGCATAGCCTACCAAAGGGGCTGAAGAAGCGGGGTCAGTCCCGATGACCAGGATGACCTGTGACTCTTCTATATCACCAATCGGCTTGGTGCTGCCAACAAAGCTGGTAAACCCATCCAGTCGGCTACCGTTGTCTATATTGTTTGTCCCCAGCACGCAGCGGGCAAACCGCTGCAATAAATAATTATCCTCATTAGTACACTTAGAAGAGCCGAAAACCGCCAGGCTACCGGGGCCGCCGGTCTCTTTAATTCGCTTGAACCCATCCGCCACCAGCCTCAAAGCCTCTTCCCATGATACAACCTCAAAGTTACCGTTGACTTTAACCAGTGGAGTGGTCAGCCTCTCCGGACTATGAACGAAATCATAGCCATAGCTTCCTCTGATACAAAGCGTGCCTTTATTTATGGGGCTATCTTCATCAGGCACAGCACGCACCAGACGCTCACCATTCACATCAAAAGAGATCCCACAACCACAGCTACAAGCAGGACAGACCGTACGCACCCGTGTGGCACTGGTGCCCCTGTAGCTCTTCTCCTTCTCCATAATAGCGCCGGTGGGACACATCGCCACACACGTGCCACAGAAAGTGCACTCGGACTTTTCTAATGGCTGGTCGCCTAATGTAGCAGGTTTTGAGGCAAAGCCACGACCGAGATAGTCTAGAGCTCCCTCACATACCAGGTCTTCACAGGCACGTATACACTTGGCACAGAGGATACACTTGCTTAAATCCCTTTCGATGAAAGGATTGACTTCTTCAATGCTGGCAAATTGGGGAATCCTCTGCAGCCTGACTAGCCCTACACCGAGGCCAGAGGCTATATTGCGCAGTTGGCAACGGTTGCCTTTATCGCATACCAGACAGGAGTCAGGATGACTGGCCAGCATGAGCTCAACGAGGATAGCACGGCGTTCCAGCACCCGCGGAGACTGGGTATTGATTACCATCCCGGGGGCTATCGGCGTAACACAGGATGCCATCAAAGCGCCTGAACGTTCATCTTCCACAATGCAAATACGACAGGCGCCGTAGGAGGCAAGATTTGGGTCATGGCACAACGTAGGAATAACCAGGCCAGATTCCTTGGCCAGGTCCAGGATAGTCATTCCCTGTTGACCACTTACCTCTCGCCCATTAAGGGTGATGGTAACAGTCTCCAATTCCGCCCTCCCACATTAACGATTTTCCGTTCGGCCTCCTGATATCACCCCCACCACAGTGCTATTACGTGCTAAACGCAAAACAAAGAAGGATTTACAACAGCACCCTCAAGGAAGAAATAGAGATGTTTTTGTAGTGGTTGCTGCCTCTACCTCCCAATTGACCACACAGTTTACTACAACATTTATCACCTGTCAAAGGTCTCTCCACGCCCAATCTCTCGCACCTCTTCGCACCAAGTCAGCTTTACCCCATAGCCAGGTCTGGGTATAATGAATCAATCATCCTTTTTAGAGCCATACCATAGCCATAACATGATAAACGTTGCCCCTGTCTTAAAAAGATGTGAGGTCTTCGTAGGCCTTGACGATAGTGACGTACAAAAAATAGCCAGCTTGTCTTCATGGCAAAGAAATACCTACAAACCAGGTGATTACGTTTTCCGCCAGGACGCCACAGCTAATTGCTTTTATGTCCTCGAAGAGGGTGAAATAAGTCTCCTGGTAACTATCCAGACAGATGATCCCCCGGATAGCATAAAAGACGTGCCGGTGGATACCGTCACCACCGGAGACATTTTTGGCTGGTCCTCCTTAGTAGCCCCACACTCTCTGACCATGTCCGCATTATGCATCAAACCATCAACCGTGCTAATCGTGTCTGGCACAGAGCTAGTCGGACTGCTCGATTGCAATCCGGCCATTGGCTACGAGGTCATGAAAGGACTGGTACGCGTAATCGGTGCCAGATTCAGGGACCTTCGCCGCCGGTTCGCTAATGAGGACAAAACAAGAGAAACCCACCGCTAGGCCAAGGCTATTTTTTTAGCAGTCTCTCTACCCTTTTCAGCAACTCCTCCGGTGATACCGGCTTATCTACATAGTCCTCAGTATCCAGCGTCAGGCCTTGGCTCATGCTAAGAGAAGTTTCGCCAACCTTTTGAGCAAAACTGGTCAGCATTATGATAGGTATCTTCTTAAGCTCCGGGTCTTTCTTAAACTGCTCAGCGGCAGTGAAGCCGTCCTTGACCGGCATGATAATGTCTAGAATAATCAGGTCGGGTTTCTCTTTCCGCGCCTTCACTAGGCCCTCGTCACCATTATAGGCAACAAGGACTTCATAAGGCTTGCTCTCCAAAACCATCTTGGTCGCCTCGACGAAGTCTTTATCGTCATCGACAAGTAGCACCTTGGCCTTCTGTGTCATTTCATCACCTCCTCGATATCTTTTCTCTTAAACCTGTTGCTTGCGCTCAAGTACCTTCTCTACCCTGCTGAGCAAGACATCCGGCATAACCGGCTTCTCCAGATACTCGTCGGGACTGAGTTTTCTGCCTGTTTCCAACTCGTAACGACGGCGACTGGCTTCTTCGCGCACCGAACTCAGTATGATGATAGGCACGCCCCGATACTCGGACCAAGAAGGCAATTGAAGCTCTTTGTACACCGCAAAGCCATCCATCTTGGGCATAAGAAGGTCGAGTATCATCAGGTCTGGCTTCTCAGCGCGGAGCTTATCCAGACACTCCACCCCACCATGAGCAAGTATAACCGTATACCCTTGAGTTTCGAGTATCATGCCGACCACATCAAGGATATCAGGGTCGTCATCGGCTACTAATATCTTCTTTGTACCCATTTCCGTTGCTACCTAACAAGATTATATCAGACATCCAAATACTATTTTGAAAAACAATACACAGCCTTTATGATGCTACACCTATACCTTCACCTTCCTGGGAATAGTAAAGCAAAATTTACTGCCTTTGCCTGTCTCCAGGCAAGGGCTCTCTGCCCATATCCTGCCACCGTGCGCCTCCACAATTCTTCGGCAGATAGAAAGTCCCAGACCTGTCCCTTTGTATTCTACGTTGCTGCCACGGAAGAAATCCTGAAACACCTTGGGCAAGTCATCTTGTGGAATGCCACAGCCTGTATCAACAACTTCCACCAGCACTTCACTGTCAATAGCCATCGCCCTTATCTCCACTTCGCCTTCGGCGGTGTAGTTAACGGCATTGTTAACTAGGTTGGTTACAACCTGCTGCAGCCTGGGTTGAGAACCGTACACACAGGGCAAGTCTGGGGAAACCTGCAAAGAAAACAGTAGTCCTTTCTGTTTCGCCAGGCTGGAAGCTTCCTCGGCAAAACTCTCAATCACCTGTGCCAGCGAGACTTCGGTCATCTCGTGGACTATCTGCCCCATCTCAATGCGTGGAATATCCAGGAGATTACTGATAAGGTTAAGCAACTCCGCAATTCTCTGGCTAGCCCTCTGCATCATATGCTTCTGTTTCTCGTTCAGCTCTCCCGCATAGCCAGCAAGCATTACTCCCAGAAAACTCTGTATGGCGGCAAGAGGGGCTTTAAGGTCATGAGCAGCCGTACTGACAAAGCGAAGAAACTGCTTCTTTTCATCCTCCAACAATTCAACCCTCTCTAACGCCACAGCACCCAGGTCAGCTAAAGCACTGAAAAACTCCACGTCACCAGCAGTAAATCTACGCGGCTCCGCAGTATAGATACGCACCAGCCCAATTACCTTACCGCGTCGCATCAAAGGCAAGGAGAGTATTGACACTATACCTTCCTTCTTCGCTTGCTCCCGGTACTGAACACGAGGGTCTGTGGTTGCGTCAAGAATAGCCACAGGCTTGCCAGCAAGTGACTGTGCAATAGCGTCATCCACCCTGACCGGCCCCTTACGAACGTACCAGTCGCTCAGCCCGTGGGCCACGGTATGAATCAACTGCTGCCGATCAGGCGCCATCAACATCAAAGAACAGCCCTTAGCTCCTGCTGCAGCGCACATATTCTCCACGATGGTATGTAGCACTGCTTCCGATGCCAAATCGGAGTTCAGCTTCTGCGCTATGTCATACAGTATTTTATAGCGTTGTACCGCTTTCATCCGCCCGTACTACCTCACTTTGCCTATTCTGCAACTGCCTCTTGACCTCTATTTCGCCATCTGAAGAAACAGTACAAACAACTAACAGAACTTAGAGTGACAAAACAAAAATAGCTGACATTCACCAAAAAGATGCTATTATCCCCCCACATTGCCTCTAAGCCATCTGGAAATTCAGCGAGGATAACTGGGAAGTTCTATTAGTTTAAGACTATACAGAATCTGCTTTTTTGTCAAGACATGCCCTAAAAAGGAAAACCATTGAAATCAAGAAATACGCATATTTAGGTACAGACCATCAATCAGCCGCAGGACTGGCGGAAGCATCACCCCTCAAAACAGCATCCTTGACGCGCCGCTCGAAGACTCCCCTGTCCAGGAGAACCAGTCGCTGACAAGTAAAGCACTTGATTTTGACATCAACACCAAACGACAATACCTGCCACTGGTCACCCCCACACGGATGTTTCTTGCGTAGGCGAACTATATCGCCAATTCTAATTTCCATCTGGACAACGCTAGTGAACAGCTCGCCTTGCTAAATCGTTAATTTTGTCACGTAGCTCTTGAGCGATACGCCGTGCGCCTTCGGCAAAGTCTTTACCTTGCGAGGCATATAGGATCTGCCGCGAGACGGCTATAATAGCCTTCTCCCCTTTACAATTGACCCCATATCCCACCGCCGCGGCCAGATCACCACTCTGTGCTCCTATCCCGGGAATAAGCAGCGGCATCTCTGGGCATAGCTTGCGCACCTGCTTCAACTCTTCAGGATAGGTAGCCCCTACCACCAGGCCAATATTGCCTTTCACATTCCACTCTTCCGCCTTGCGCGCCACGCTTTCGTATAGCGGGATGCCGTCGGCATCAGCAATACTCTGAAAATCTGTTGCCCCGCGATTTGAAGTCCGACACAGCAAGAAAACCCCCTTGTCTACATACACGATGAAAGGCTCGATAGAGTCAAATCCAAGATAAGGGTTGACAGTTGCCGCATCAAAATCAAAAACCTCAAACAATGCCTGGGCATAGGCTTTAGCTGTATTTCCGATATCGCCTCGCTTGCCATCACCGATTATAGGGATATGGCTCGGTACATGCTCAACCGTTTTGTGCAAAGCCTTGATGCCATCAATACCCAATGCCTCGTAAAAAGCCAGGTTGGGCTTGTAAGCACAGACCATGTCAGCAGTAGCATCGATGATCGCTTTGTTGAAATCAATAAGGCTTACCTTGGGCATAAGCTGGGGGTCAGGGTCAAGCCCAATACAGAGCAGGCTCTTGTTCTTCCTGCTGGCAGCCAGCAGCTTGTCAACGAAGGTCATCTTCAGTAGGATTATATACTATGAAGCCAAGATAACCAAGCCCTTGTGCTACATAAGCCCAAGGCACCGATGCTATAATAGTGACTCAAATGAATTACCGCCAGGCCCAAGACTACATCCTGAGCTTCACCGACTACGAGAAGATTCCAGGTATCGCCTACACTGCAGCCAACTATGACCTGCGGCGAATGGAAAAGCTACTACAACCTTTAGGCAACCCCCACCTGGGGACAAAAACCGTTCACATCGCCGGTACCAAAGGAAAAGGCAGCACCGCAGCCATGGTTGCCCAGGCACTCATAGCTTCAGGCTACAAGACAGGATTATTCACCTCGCCCCATCTCCATACCATTAGAGAACGCGTCAGAATAAATAGCCGCTTGATATCCGAGGCAGACTTCGCCGCCTTCACCACAGAGCTTCAGCCGATAGTTGACAGGATAAATCACGAGGCCGCCTTCGGCCAATTGACCACTTTCGAAATTCTGACCGCACTGGTCTTTGCCTATTTCAAGAAAAACCGCGTTGACTTCCAGGTGCTAGAGGTCGGCTTGGGAGGACGCCTGGATGCCACCAACGTGGCAAAGGGTGATGTCTGTATCATCACCTCACTTAGCCTGGACCATACTGAGGTCCTAGGAAACACCATAGCCCAGATAGCAGCTGAGAAAGCAGGCATCATCAAGTCCGGCTGCATTGTTGTCAGCTCACCTCAAACTGAAGAGGCAGCCAAAATAATCAAGCGAACCTGCCGACAGCAAAGGGCAAAACTGATTCAAGTAGGCAAAGACGTAACCTGGAATAGCACGGGATGCAACTTGAAATGCCAATCGCTAACGGTTTTTGGCAGAAATGGGAAATATGAACTGACCATTCCTCTAATAGGCGCACACCAGATGGAAAATGCAGCTACAGCCGTAGCTGCTCTTGAGGCGCTCTGCGAGCTAGGAATGAGCATCCCAGCCGTAGCCATCACTAAAGGTTTTAGACAGGTAAGCTGGCCAGGCAGGCTGCAAATCCTGCAACATGAGCCAACTGTGGTGGTAGACGGAGCCCACAACGCTCACTCTATGAAAAGGCTAGCAGAAGCTATAAAAGACTGCTTTAGCTTTGGGAAATGCCACGTTGTCTTCGGCACATCTTGCGATAAGGACACTCAAGGGATGGTCTCAGAGCTAAAGCGCATAGCCGACCACGTAACCGTTACCACTTCCACCCACCCACGGGCTGCTGTATCCGCATTGGTGGTACAAGAATTCACCAAACAAGGTGTAAATCCAAACACGGCCAGAACCGTCAACAAAGCCCTATCCCAATCCCTTTCCAGGTCAGACAAAGCCGACCTTATCCTGGTCACGGGCTCCTTGTTCGTTGTAGCTGAAGCCATAGATTATTTTCACAGCAAGAATCGCCTCCCGGCGCAGCCTTAGAGTGACAGAAGTTGTCTCTTTACACCATCTATCCATATAATTAGGCATATTCAACGGCATAAAGAAAAGCCGGACAACAACACGCCCGGTATAAAAGGATAAACTTGCCAAACGGCAGAACACAAGACCTGCTCACCAGCGCCCTGAAGGAGCACGATGCTGAGTACCTGGAGATTCGGCTGGAAGAGAGCTCGCTGACCCGAATCGTATATCGGGGCAAGCGTCTCGAGGAGATCGGCAAGACCTCTAGCTTGGGAGGCAACGTCCGCGCCCTGGTGAAAGGCGGCTGGGGCTTCGTTAGTTTCAATGACACCAAAGAGCTGAGTGACAAAGTCAAGTTGGCTGTGAAGCAAGCTAAGTTAGTAGACAAAGAAGAAAGCAAATTCAGCCCGATGCCGCCGATGCTAGATAAGGTAACCGCCAAATCCAAGAAGTCTCCACTGGATGTACCCTTAGCTCCCAAAAAGGAGCTGCTAGACGAATACAACGACCTCATCCTGAGCACACCAAAGATACAGACATCAACCATCGGATATCACGATAGCCAGAAGAAGGTCTGCTTTGCCAATTCCGAAGGCACCTATATCGAACAGGAAAGGATAGACGTAGGCTTGCGCCTGGCAGCCATCGCCACAGCAGATGGACAGGTGCAGCAGGTCGGCCTGAGCATAGGCAGTCTCGGTGATTTCTCAGCCATCGAGGGTCTACAACCAAAAGTAAAGGACATGGCACAGCGAGCAGTCAATCTACTTTCAGCCCCACAAGCTAAAGGTGGGGAATATACCGTCATTCTGGACCCTGTACTGGCTGGTGTATTCGCCCATGAAGCCTTCGGCCACCTCTCAGAAGCTGACCATGTCCACGAAAACAAGAGATTGCAGGAACTTATGGTTCTGGGGCGCAAATTCGGCAGCAAGCATCTCAATATCGTCGATGGCGCTGCTGTCCCGGGACTACGAGGCAGCTACAAATATGACGACGAGGGTGTCCCAGCCACAAAGACCTATCTAATCAGGGAAGGAGTCCTGGAAAGCAGACTCCATTCACGCGAAACAGCAGCCATGATGGGAGAAAAGCCCACAGGCAACGCCCGCGCCATAAACTACCGCTATCCCCCCATAGTGCGTATGACCAACACATTTATCGAGCCAGGTGAAGTCGCTCTCGAGGATATGCTCAGTGAGATAAAAGAAGGCATTTACGCCAAGGACTGGTATGGGGGTACCACCAGCCTTGAGATGTTCACTTTCTCCGCAGGCGAAGCCTACATGGTACGCAATGGCAAAATCGCAGAACTGCTTCGCCCAGTGGTGCTAAGCGGCAATGTCTTCACTACATTGGCCAATATCGACGCCATCGGAAATGACCTGGATATGAACCAGGGAGGCGGCTGTGGCAAAGCAGGACAATCACCACTGCCAGTTTCCAACGGCAGCCCACATATCAGAATTCGCCATTGCCTGGTCGGGGGTAGCTAACAAAATGGAAGACATTCTATCTCAAGCTAAAAAAGTTGCCGAACAGGCCGAGGTCTTCCATGCCACAACAAAGACAACGCCAGTCCGCTTCGAAGGCAATCGCCTAAAGCAAATCCATACCAAAGAAAGTACCACCACAGCGTTGCGGCTGATTAAAAACGGCAGGATTGGGTTTGCCCAGGTCAACGGCTTTGCTAAACCAGAGAAAATGGTTGATATGGCGTTGGAAACCTGTACATTCGGCGCCGAGGCTAGATTCGATTTCCCAGGTAGCCAGTCCTATCCCGCAGTCCAAGTTTTAGACCCACAGGTGGACAGACTAGCCATAGAAGACATGGTGCAGATAGGACAGCAGATGATTGATACCCTTCTCAAACACACTCCCGAGTTGGTATGTGAAGCAGCAGTGAGTAAAGGCATCACATCGGTACACATCGCCAACTCACAGGGCAACAGAGCCGAATATCAAAAGAGCTTCTTCAATATCAGCCTCGAAGGTGTGCTGGTACGGAATGATGATATGCTCTTCGTCGGCGATAGCCAGAGCTCGTGCCATCCCATACGCAGCCCAGAGATAGTTGTGGCAGAAGTCACCAGGCAACTGGAATTAGCCAGGATAAATACCGACATATCCCCTGGGCCAATGCCTGTCGTCTTCACGCCGCTGGGAGTAGCCAGCGCCCTTCTGTCACCACTGGTAGCAGCATTCAACGGGAAAACCGTGCTCGAGGGCGCCTCACCATTGAAAGATAAAGTAGGCAAACAGGTCTTTGATAAATCCTTCTCGCTTTGGGACGATGCTACTCTTCCCTACCAGGTAGCCAGTTGCCCCTGCGACGATGAAGGCGTGCCTGGCCAGCGCACACCACTTGTCGAAAGCGGAGTAATCTCAAATTTCTATTATGACCTGCAAACAGCCGCACTTGCCGGCAAGAAAAGCACAGGTAACGGAACCAGGGCAGGGGGCATGCCCACACCATCGCCAAACTCGCTGGTAGCAACCCCGGGCAACCTCTCCTACAAAGACATGGTCAAGGACATAAAAGAGGGACTGGTCATAGACTTCTTGATGGGTGCCGAACAAGGTAACATCCTGAATGGAGACTTCAGCGGCAACGTGTTGCTTGGCTATAAAATTGAGAGAGGCGAGATAACCGGTCGAGTCAAAAATACCATGGTCTCAGGCAATGCGTTCGATGTCCTGAAAAAACTGGGGGGGATAGGCAAGGATGCCAGATGGGTTGGCGGCTTTCTCTATACACCCCATCTCTATTGCCTTGAACTCTCGGTTACAACAAAGAATGGCTGAGGAATAGACATGGAAGGTCCGGTGATAATCTATAAAGAGCCACATATCAAGTCCTGTGACCTTCTAGCAGCCTGGCCTGGTATCGGCAATGTGGCGCTCATAATCGCCAGGTACATAAAAGACAAACTCGGTGCCGAGGAGATAGGCGAAATCGAGCCTTTTGACTTCTTCGACCCCATCGGTGTCATGGTCAAGAACAACATAATCGAGACACCCCAATTCCCAGAGAGCAAGTTCTATTACTGGCACAACACCAAATCGGAAAGAGACTTGCTCCTATTCATCGGAGATGAGCAACCAGGCATCAAAGGCTATGAGTTAGCTCACTGCGTGCTCGATGTTGCCCAGCAGTTCAAGGCTAAACGAGTATATACCTGCGCCGCCGCTATTGCCAGAATCCACCACACAGAGCAACCAAGGGTTTGGCTAGCAGCCACCAGCCAGAATGCAATCGACGAGTTGAAGAAATTCAATCTGGTTCTGCGGGGCAACCTTCAGATTGCTGGCCTAAACGGCCTTTTCCTGGGAGTTTCCAAGGAAAGGAAAATGGAGGGTGTCTGCCTGCTTGGCGAAGTGCCTATGTATGCCACGCGAATACCTAACCCCAAGGCTGCCCTAGCAGTTGCCGACGCGCTGGCCAAAGTCTTGAATATAGATGTCGATTTAAGCGAGCTTACAACAGTGGCTAAGGAATCTGAAGAGGAGATGAAAAAGCTCGCTGCTGAAGCTATGGGAGAATTCATAGACCGCTACACCAAGCCGGTATGGCCGCCTGAGGAAGAGGAAGACCTGGAGGAGGAAGAAGAGGAGGACAACGGAGATTAAATGACAGCAGAAGCATCTCCCAAAAGCCTGCTTATCGCAGATATTCTCGACCCAAACAAGCACCTGAAAGCCTCGAAGTTAGCCCTCCTGTCGGACCTTAGCAACAATGACCTCCAAGTCTTGAAATTAGCCTGGGCTAATTCAGGCACAGAAAGACAGCAGCAGGTCATCTCCGGACTAGTCCACCTGAGTGAGACCGACTTTCGCCTCAATTTCACAAACATTTTCCTTTTCTGCCTCGGCGACCCCGACGAGCAAATTCGAAGACAGGCTGTGATAGGACTGGAAATAGAGGAGGACGAGGCCGTCATCGCGCCACTGACCAAAGTGCTAAAAGAGGACAGGTCAGCGAGTGTACGTGCCGCCGCAGCCACTTCCTTGAGCAACTTCTCCCTGCTTGCCGAGTTAGGCAAGCTTGCCACTGTACATACAGACAAGATATATTCAACTTTGCTCCAGGTTCTGGATAACCAGGCAGAGAACACTGAAGTTAAACGGCAAGCACTGGAGGCAATAGCTCCTCTGAGCAAGCCTCGTGTTAAAGAACTCATAGAGCATGCTTATCACAGCAAAGATTTGAAGCTCAAAGCTAGTGCCATATACGCAATGGGACGCAACTGCGACCGAGCTTGGCTAGAACCCCTGCTGTCGGAACTGAGCAATAGCAAGCCAGAAATGCGCTACAATGCTGCCGCCGCCCTTGGAGAGCTTGGTGCTGAAGAAGCAGTGCCACAACTCAGCAAATTGACTACGGATGAAGACGTAGAAGTTCAAGAGGCAGCTATAAAAGCCATAGGCGAAATAGGTGGCGACCAAGCCAAGAAAATACTGAAGAGGTTAACAAAAACCCAGAATGTACGAATTTGCGAGGCAGCCACAGCCGCTTTGAAGGAGCTCTTGCTTTGCGAGGACCCTCTTTCACAGGAAATATAACCACAACTACACTCGTAGGCAAGAAGGTAAAGCTGCGCCCAAAACGTCTGCAGGATGCAGCCGCCGATTATGTCTGGCGCACAGACGCTGAACTATGCCATCTGGATGCCGCTCCCACAATGAAAAACTCATTCGAGGAATTTCTCAACGATTACACCGAGCAATTACGCTATCCGGCGCCAGGTTTACGATTTGCTATAGAAACGCAGGATGGAAAGCATATCGGCAACTTAAGCCTGTTCAACTGCGATAACAGCAAGAACGAAGCTGAACTGGGAATTATGATAGGCGAAAAGTCCTGCTGGAACCAGGGTTACGGCACAGACGCTGTAACAACAGTTATAGACTACGTATTCACACAGACTCCATGGCAAAGCATGTTCCTCAAGACGCTGGACTGGAATACCAGAGCACACAAGTGCTTCGAGAAATGTGGCTTCATCCGCAAAGGAACGCTCCATTACAATGGCTGCAACTTTATTATCATGGAGATCAGCCGCCATAGACAACAAGAAGATCACAAAAATTTTGATTGCGGACCGATGTAGAACCTGGCCGGTCTCTACCGGCTAGGTTCGTGGCAGAAAAGACGAGATACCATCGCGCTCTGAATAGGTAATTATAGGCTCACTATCGGTTATAATCCTGCTGTTAGTAGCCAATTGTTGGCGCAGATATTTGGGCAAGGCAAACAGAGTAGGACAAATCGTCCCATCGAAGAACTTCAACTCCCTGTTCAGCCTGGTAGCAATCCTGCGGTCGATTTCCTCGGCAGATAGCGATGTGGAATTCAGGCTATCCGAACAAGCGGCAAATCCCCACAGCTCCACAAAAGAAGGCACATATACCTGATAGGGACAAACTATGGGGAAAACGCTCCTCAGGGTGCTGATGATGGCAGCGAAATTATCCGGGCTTGTCCAGCCAGAAGCCCCCGACTGAACGCTCATGATACCACCTGGCTTCAAGCTCCCCCTCACGAGCTGATAAAACTCTCTTGTGTACAGCAGACAGGCCGGGCCTGCTTCCAATGGCTCCACAAGGTCAATAATGGCCACATCGAACTCGCCTTTTGTTTCCTCCAGGTATTTCCGTGCATCTGCAATCACGAGTTCCGTTCGAGGGTCATCAAAGGAACCCTGATGAAAATCAACAAGAAAGCGACGGCAGATATCTATTACCTGCTTATCGATATCTACCATCACTGCTTTTTTCACCGTCTTATGTGCCAGCACCTCGCGCAGTGTAGCGCCCTCACCCCCACCAGCAATTAACACAGTCTCTGGATTTGGATGGCTTAACATTGCAGGATGCACCAGCGTCTCATGATAAATGAACTCATCTCTCTCGCTGGACTGTATCCTGCCATCAAGTACCAGGCAAACGCCAAAGCTTCCAGTATCGACAACGTCGACTTTCTGGAATTCAGTTCGCCCTGAATATATTATCTGCTTGATGCTGTGAAACTGGACTAGGTCAGGGCTAACCGCATCACGCAGCCATTTACGTTTGTCAGGGTTATCAGGGTCATTCATGTCAACTCACAGCAAGCTCGATATCCTGTAAAATCCCCCTCTTCAATTCTATGACCGAGGAGGACTTCGACCCCAGCTTCTCAACTAGCGGTTTCACTGCTAGCATCGGGTCGACCTTTTCCCCGCAGGTGAACACATCCACTGCGGCATAGCTATACTCTGGCCAGGTATGGATGAACAGATGAGACTCAGAGATAATCACCACACCGCTCACGCCCTGGGGGCTAAACTGATGGAACGAATCGCCAATTACGGTAGCTCCAATCTGGACAGCGGTTTCGGTAAGACTACTTTTGAGAAACTCCAGGTCATTGAGCACCTCCGGGTTGCAGTCTTTCAGTTCCAGCAACAAGTGTCTTCCGAGAGCATTCAAATCACCGTCCCTCCTTTTAAGATTTTTTAGTTGCCGAAGATCTCACCTCCAATCGTGCCGTTTTCGATGGCAACAAGGCGTAATTGTATATATTGCCAGGACGATTTTCAAGCATCTTTCTCTTTTGCCTATTGACAAAGGCCTTTTCACCTTGTAAAATCATGGCAAAACTCAAAACGGAGGTGAAATTTGAGGAGAATTTTGGGTGCTTTATTTGGCCTCATGCTGGCAGTCTCATTGGTGCTGATACCGCTTCCAGTGTTGGCGGATGCACCGCCTGGAGAATGCACAGGAGGACTTGCTGTAGGCGAGTTTGACCCCCATCCCAAGTGGTGGGACAACGAGAACTCGAGAAACCTCTACCTGAAACACTGGGGCAGGACTCCAATCCAGGCTATGTCGCGCCTGGCAGGGCTTGCCGGACCAAACATCGGCACGTATATCGACTGCAACACTATCGGACCCAATGCCTGCTATTGCGGCTGCCCAGCATGTCGAACAGAGGATTCTGGCCATTGCGCAACATGTTCAGATCCTGCTGCATGCGAGAAATCGCTGACTGCTCAATCATGCGGCTTGGTTCCTGACTGTCGGCAAGACTGTCCCGAAAAAGCTATCTACAAGCAAGCAACATGCTGCTGCTGCTGGGGCGTCAGCCTCGCATTCGCCAACAAATCCTGGGCTGGATGCGACATCGGCAATCATGCCAGGGTCAATAATGACCATCCTTCCCACTTCGGAACCAGCGCTTGCTACGGCGGTGGCACCGGCGGTGACTGGGGCACTTCAGGATGTCCACATACTGAGCACTGTGCCCAGACATACTGCTTACAGGATAACCTCTGCGCCAACCCTGGCGTAAACAATTAAAATTTACCACAGCACCATAATATAAGTCGCCAAAAATCCTAGCTTGGAAGCCAAGCGGCTCTCAAGCTAGGATTTGCTTTGTCTCGTCAACATGAAAATGGTCACTGTTTACACAGCCAGTGGACAGCCGGAAGCCGAGATAATAAAAGGCAGACTGGAGAGCAACGGTATTCAAGCAGTGCTCAAATACGAGAGCGCAGGTATTGTGTTCGGTCTAATAATCGATGGTCTAGGCCAGGTGGAAGTCCAGGTACCAGCAGATATGGCACAAAAAGCCAAGGCTCTCCTGGGAATGGATAACAAAGAATAGCTCTAAAGACCCAACTAGGAAAAGAGCACCTTCAAGTCGAGGCTTTTCTCGAGTGCGCTCTCAAATTTCATCAGCTTCTGTGATGTGTCAAAACTAGCTCTGACCAGAGCCTTCTCGACACCGGAAACAACCTCAGAAACACCCTGTCTCACCAGCACCAGAGGCACACATTTGTCCTCAGCCTGAACCGCCACTGCCGGCAACGGCTTCGCGTTACCGGTCAAAACCAAACACCTGGTTGACGTCTCCAGCGCTGCCAACTGTATATCAGGCCGGTCACCCCGAACAATAGCCGCTTTGTTCGCCTTACGGCTGAAGTAGTCTATCCCCGAATCAGGTGTCATAGCCCCCAACATAACGTTCTCTACCAAGGCATCGGCTTTATCCTTACATGTAACAATCTCCCCTTCCAGAGCATCGGCTAACTCCTTCACGCTTACCCCGAGCAAACTACGCACTTCTGGAATAACGCCCAACACCCTCACACCACTCTTCTTGAATGACTCGGTAAGATGTTGCCTTACAGCCTCCACACTGGATTCAGGCGCAAAGTTTATGATGACTCCCAAAAGCCGTTGCCCTAATTTCCTGGCAACTTTCGTGAGCTCTCCCACCTCCATGAACGGGAAATAACGTAGCACTATTACCACCCTGGTATCCAGGGCTTCGGATATATTCTGACAAGCCAGTGTGGATACCTTGTCCTTGCCCACTTCACTCAGGCCCTCAACCAACACAATGTCTTTCCCCTTGGACACCTTGCCATAGGCACGCTTTAGCCCTTGCACAAAATCTGCCTCATCGCCGGTCAAGCCCTGCCATAACTCTTTACGAGACAAATGCAAAGGACAAATAACATCAGTAGATTCGGTTAATCCCAAAGCCTCTTTCACAAAGGCTATATCTCTGCCGTCACTTCCACCCGGTTCAGAAAGCTGAACAGGCTTGAAGTAGCCTACTTTCTTGCCCTGGGCAACAAGTTTTTTGCCGATGCCAGCACAAAGAGCAGTTTTGCCCGCTGCCTCAACAGAAGTGACATACAAAGCAACCATGATTTCCTCCTGGTCATCCGAAGCTTCGCTATTATATTAGTTTTTGCGTGCACTTTACAACTGGCTCGCAGCGGAATATAATGTCTCTCAAGCTTCAACAGCCCACTGAGAGCCCCCCAGGCTCTCAGTTTTTCTAATTTGGAAGCAGGGGAAGTCAAATGAGCCAGAAGAAAATTCTCGTTACCGAAGAGGGTCTAAGCAAACTCAAGGCTGAGCTGGAGCACCTGGTTTCTGTTAAAAGGGAAGAGGTCGCTGCTAAGATTAAGCGCGCCCGAGAAATGGGCGGAACTGAAAACAATGCCGAGTACGAGGATGCCAAGAATGAACAGGCTTTTATAGAGGGCAGAATCCTCATGCTTGAGAACACCCTCAGAAATGCCATCGTTATAGAGGCAGCAGCAGTGCCCGGAGTGGTCGAGCTTGGTGACAAAGTGCTAATCCAGAACCAGGATGGTAAAATTGACCAGTTCACCATAGTGGGCAGCGCCGAATCGAATCCCGCTAACGGCAAGATCTCAAATGAATCCCCTGTAGGACGAGCGCTCTTGGGCAAGAAGGTGGGCGACGAGGTTGAAGTGCAAACTCCTGCCGGAAAGCTCAAGCTACTAATAATCGAAGTTAGCTGAGTATCATGGCTAGATTGGAACAAATTGCCCAGCAACGTCTGGACAAGCTGGCAAGAATCCGCAGCCAAGGAAAAGACCCGTACCCACATTCCTACGATCGCACCCACACTACCCAGGAGGCAATAGCTCTCTTCGAATCCCAAGATAAAAAAACAGATATCACAGCGGATGAGTTGAGCCTGGCAGGTCGCATCACCGCCATGCGCCTCATGGGCAAAATAGCGTTCCTGGACATCCGCGACTGTTCTGGCAAAATCCAGCTTTATTTTAGCCATGACCACCTGGGCGAGGACAAATTCCAGTTTCTACACGAGCTAGACATCGGCGATTTCGTCGGAGCCAAAGGAAAGCTTTTCAAAACCAAAACAGGACAAATCACCCTGGACGTGACAGATTACACCCTCCTGGCTAAGTCCCTTCAACCATTGCCTGAGAAATGGCATGGCCTGGCTGATGTGGAGAAGCGCTACCGTCAGCGCTATCTCGACCTGATATCCAACGAAGAAGTAAAGCCCATATTCTTGCTTCGCAGCCGCGTCATCAATTCCATTCGAAAATACCTCAACGAACACGGGTTCATCGAAGTGGAAACGCCAGTATTGCAACCTGTAGCAGGTGGGGCACTGGCACGCCGCTTTCAAACTCACCATCATGCCCTCGACGAAGACCTATACCTTCGCATAGCCCTAGAGCTTCATCTCAAACGGCTGATCATAGGTGGCCTCGACAAAGTCTATGAAATCGGCCGCGTGTTTCGCAACGAAGGAGTCTCCACCAGACACAATCCCGAGTTCACCATGCTAGAAAGCTACCAGGCTTACGCCGACTACAACGATGTCATGGTTATGGTTGAAGACATGGTCTGCCACATCGCCAAGGAGACTACCGGCAACACCGAGATTACATTCGATGGAAAGCACATCAACCTGGCTCCACCCTGGAAACGTCTCTCCCTGCGCCAGGCCATCAAGGAACGATGCAAAATCGACTTCGAAGAATATCCAGATACAAAATCAATGCAAGCCAAGATGCGAGAGCTAGGTATGGATGTCGACTCCACAAAGGACAGAGGAAGACTGATTGACGAACTCATCTCCACCTTTGTTGAACCACACTTGATACAACCAACATTCCTTGTAGATTACCCTATCGATATGTCGCCACTGGCAAAGAGAAAACGAGACGGAAGCCAATTAGTGGAACGTTTTGAAGGGTTCATCGCCGGCATGGAAATCGCCAATGCCTTCACCGAACTCAACGACCCCCTAGAGCAAAGAGAACGATTTCACAAGCAAGCAAAAGCAAAAGCACCGAAAACAACCAAAGGTGAAGCTCTAGAAATCGACATTATAGACGAAGACTTCCTTTTAGCCTTAGAATATGGAATGCCACCAACCGGTGGACTGGGAATAGGGATTGACAGATTGGTAATGCTGCTAGCAGACAAACAATCCATTCGCGAGGTTATCCTGTTCCCACAGTTGAAGACAAAGTAATCAAGAGGCACTACACTAACCATGCTGGATATAAAACTGGTCCGCGAAAATCCTGATATCATCCGCCAAGCTCTGGAAAAGCGAGGCGATAAAGCTCCACTTGACCAAATCATAGCATTGGATAAGCAACACCGCCAGCTTCTCCACGAGATGGAGAGCCTCAGAGCCAAACGCAATGAAGTAAGTAAGCAAATCAGCAAAATGGCAGAGAAGCCGCCAGAGCTTATCGCCGACATGCGCCAAATCGGGCACAAGATAGACTCCCTGGAGGTAGAAATAGCTCAACTGGCAGCTCAGCTTGAAGACCACCTCCTGCGATTGCCAAATATCCCGACAGATGATGTCCCCCTCGGCAAAGATGCGGAAGACAATGTAGTGGTCCGCTCCTGGGGCAAGCCACGAGAGTTTTCTTTCAAGCCCTTGCCCCACTGGGAACTGGGAGAAAAGCTGGGCATCATCGATTTCCAACGAGGTGTGAAACTGTCAGGCACCCGCTTCTACGTTCTCAGAGGCACAGGCTCTCTTCTCCAGCGCTCGCTCATCTCCTTCATGCTGGACCTACATGTAAAAGGGCATGGCTATACTGAGATATACCCTCCCTTTATGGTGAAACGGGAATGTGTAATAGGCTCGGGAAATCTGCCCAAATTCGCCGACAACCTGTATCACGACGAAGAGGACGACTATTGGTTTGTGCCCACAGCGGAAGTGCCCTTGACCAATTTGCACCGCGATGAAATCCTTCCGCAGGGCACTTTGCCAGTTTACTACGTCTCGCACACCGCCTGCTTCCGGCGCGAGAAAATGGCAGCCGGCAAAGATACCCGCGGCATCAAGAGGGGCCACCAGTTTGACAAGGTAGAGCTATACAAATTCACCGAGCCCCAAATGTCCGACCATGAACTCCAGAAGATGCTGGACAATGCCGAGGAGGTCTGCCGCAGGTTGAACATACCCTATCGCGTGCTGCAACTTTGCACCGCAGACCTGGGTTTCGCCTCCGCCAAGTCATTCGATATCGAAATGTGGGCTCCAGGCTGCAACGAATGGCTGGAGGTCAGCTCTTGCAGCAACTGTACTGACTTTCAGGCCAGGCGTGCTAACATCCGCTATCGTCCAGCGCCAGAAGCCAAACCTGCATTCGTCCACACCTTGAACGGCTCAGGGCTTGCGCTCCCACGAGTGGTTATCGCCATAATGGAAAACTATCAGCAAGCCGATGGCAGCATAGCGATCCCGGATGTGCTAATGCCCTATATGGGCATAGAAGTAATCAAGCCAGCCTAATAACGACTCAAGACATGCAAGACGAGTTCAAATATCGCTACACCTGCCCCAAATGTGAAGCCAGAATCAGATTTGCCGCTGGCAATTGTCCCCACTGTGGCTATATCGGCCAGATGGAGCACCGTGATATCCGCCTCCGCGCCATTAACCACATGGGCGCAACTGTGACCGTTCCTCCGCCAAAGAGCAAACTCGAATCTCCCTTAAAAAAAGATGAAACATTGCCCGGCAAGACAGCACAATACGCCTGCCCCCGCTGTGGTAACCCAACGAACATCGCCCACGGACGCTGCCCCAACAACAAAGCCTGCGGTTATTTCGGCAAGATGGAACCAAAAATCATCAGATAGCGTCAAGGCAGCACACCAATGATATGAAGTTGACACGGATTGTTACTTAAACAAGCCACACAATTTAAATTTACCCTGCCGATTTGTATAATTAGAAAGATGTCACCCATGGATTTCACCCCCAAGTACACCCAACCACCTGACCCGCGCCGTCACTCCCAACCGCCCAAAGAACAACCTGTGCAGCAGATTTGCCAGAAACAGGGATGCGGTGGCAAGGTCGACCCAAAAACAGGACGCTGCCCGAGATGCGGCAATCTACACGGCACAAGCGCGCCCAGACATGCCCAACAAATACCACAAGAACCAGCTATCCCAGGTCACCCCACATCACCCCCACCAACATCCTCAGGCACAAAGCCATTCACGGACAAAACGCCACGCCAATTTGAAAGCGAGCCTCGAAATATAATGCCACGGAGTCCTATGCTAGACGAGATAGAATACCGCGAACCGAAAACCCCAAAGGTAAAGCAGTCTAAGACAACCTACTCCGAACCCTGGGAGTGGCGTATCCCACCTATTGCGCGATATCTAAGACCTGTACTGGCCGGCTTGCTGCTGTTTGGCCTACTGGCAGGAATCGTAGTGGGCATGGGTTCCTTAATATCACACCTCCGAAATACTGGAGGTGACTCATCACTATCGTCACCACCAGCAGCAGCACCACCACCAGCACCAACAAGTATCCAAACGACATTCACCCTGACCACAGAACCAGATGACTTAAAGAAGGGTATGGTGCGTATTGAACCTGAAGAAACAAGCTACAGGCAAAATGCTAAAGTGAAATTAACGGCCGAACCTGCCCCGGGATACAAATTCGATAAATGGACAGGGGATTTAGACGAGCCATCCACCCCTT
Source organism: Chloroflexota bacterium (assembly GCA_016875925.1). Classification (GTDB taxonomy): domain Bacteria; phylum Chloroflexota; class Dehalococcoidia; order GIF9; family UBA5629; genus VGOF01. The sequence continues at coordinate 34,993 of VGOO01000002.1, read as the reverse complement.
CGTCTTTAGCCATAGATGTCACTATGGATAGAAACAAACATGTCATAGCCCACTTCAAATGCGAAGACACAATTGCCCCAATCATATCGCAGGTAAAGACCCGCAAATACAGCGACGTTAGCGCAACTATAGAATGGACGACCAACGAGCCGACAACCTGCACGGTCAGATACAGACAAGAGCATACGGACATTTACAGCGAGCCCATACCATCAAGAACTACTGACCATTTAACACACACTGCTAGAATCCCTGGACTCAAGCCTCTCACTTCGTATTATGCGCGTATAGAGGCGACCAATCAGTGCGGCAACCCTGCGGATGCTAAGATTCATATGTTCAATACACAATCCAAAATTTACGAAGGTCATCAGGTGGGCACGCGCGCCCGCAACCTTGTCCTTGTGCCATACCAAGGAGGCAATCGAGATTGGATAAAAGACCTGCATCTGAACGACAACGGTGAATTCGAACTGAGCCAATTCTTGCCAAAGGACGGCCAGGAGGGTCGAAAGATATTCCTTGACTTCTGGTCAACGTATTGCGGGGCCTGTATTTACGAGTTTGCCTGGATTCGAGATGTCCATGAAAAGAGCATTGAGGTTAAAAAGGCAGACCCGACCAGATTGACAGGCGACTTGGCAGAATATGCTTATCTCAAAGATTGGGAAATAGTTACTGTTTGCATCGACGTATACGAAGACCGGCTAGCAACACGCGAAGACAGAATTCAGAATACAAATAGAAGGTTCCGAAGCCTGGAGGAAAAATACAGCGAAGACCTGAAAGGGGGACCCCTCCAGCCCACTTTTATATATGCACCGACAGCGGACCAGAAAGCCTATCCAGTGTGGACATTGCCCATGCACGTATTTATCGATGAAGACGGCATCATAAGGAAAATCGATATGCAGCGCTTCATAAGGCCGGGGCAAATAAAACAGATAATGGATTCGATATAGCTGTCTTAGCCGCAGGCGACCAACATGTAATCATTATCTATCAGCTTCACTAATTGCCCCTCACACTAAACCTGGCTAGTGCAACTGACAAAGAAACATTCTGTCTTCACACGCTATTGCATACCCGAGCGTTTTGCTATATCTTGACTTGACTGTATAATAGGGATGTATCTTTATGCTGTATCTCGCAGAAATAGAGGCGGCAAAGTGCGGAGGTGACGCTGACCACAAGCTCAGCAACGTTCCAATAACGGTATTAGAGTGCAGAACATAGTTTTATGTCCCAGGTGCCAGGCACAGAACCCCCCGGGGCAGCGAATTTGCTGGAGATGCGGCACCCGGTGGTGTACTCGTTGTCATGCCATCCTTCCTGACAAATCCAGATTCTGCCCCACATGCGGTTTCCTCTGCGGCAGCAATACCTGGGCTCGGGCAGCCCAGCAATACACAGCAGTTCAACAGCCACAAATGCCTCCTGTCCCACCTAGGCCGTACACCCCCCAACCACAATATCAACCACCATCCAGACCACAACCAGCAACACCCCAGCTCACTCCAAGCCGCACATCTGCAACCCACCGTAATTGCCCCAGATGCAGTGCCAGTTTAAGTGCCGCCAATACCCAGTGCTTTAGCTGTGGTCTGCTCATAGGCAGAAGCATGCCACACGAAGGACCACCACAAACTCCACAGATGCCACACCAAATGACACCGCAAGCATCCCCATACAGGCCGATGACACCACCAACACCAACATCAGCACAACCACAGGTGCCAAGACCCCAAGCTGTGCTAGGAACAATACAACAGTCCTATTCCGGAGGATATATTACCGGCGCCAGAGCACAACAGGGCTACGCAGTGCAATCCGTTCCTGTTCCAATCCCGCATGCTGTAAACAAGCCCGACAGCTATAGCCAGTCTCCAGCAACTCCTCGAGTATCTGCTCAACAACCACTAGCACCAGCTATGGGAACAGCTATCGCCGCGCCGGCAGCCGTGAACTACCCCGTGCCATCAAGAGCGTTCCAAGGGGATTCCCGGTCGCTGGCAGCCAGAGGGTATGCTATTCCGGCGCCTAGAACAGGCGGTATGCTCAGAACCCTCCTCGCCCTTTTGATTTCCGTCACGCTGTTTATCACCGGATACTACATCATCACCCAGGTCTGGAAACCGGCTATATCCCTTCCACAGAACATATCCACCCCGCGGTTGTCATTTGGAGAAAAGCCCGCAACAATCAAGAATGTCCAGCTATCCTCCATCACTGACACAGGCGCCATCGTTACCTGGGAAACAGACAAACCCACCAGCGCCCAGGTAATAGTCTGCGACCCCAGCGGCTTTTGCACCTGGACTGAGCTCCAGGCACCGTTAGTTACCAAACACTGGGTACCCTTACACAACCTGAAGGCCAGTACCACTTATCACCTTACTCTCCTATCCAAAGACGCCAATGGCAAAGAAGCCTCGCTGGAAAAAGAACTCACCACGCTAGCGCAGTCCGATACCACTCCACCCATCCTTACGGAAGTGAGCGCTTCCAAGATAGAAGAAACCAGCGTCACCATCACCTGGGCTACCAACGAGCCAGCTACTAGCCAGGTAGAATACGGCCTCAGCGAGACCTATGGAAAAACCTCACCACTGGACAACCAAATGACCACTAGCCACAGCGTAATCCTAACCGGTCTGGAGCCGAACACGCTTTATCATTTCAAGGTCAAATCCACAGATGCCAGCGGGAATGAAGCCACATCACTGGACAATACATTAAGGACTCAGGCATCTCTGCCCGTCGGCCCCAAAATAGGCAATCGCGCCCCGGATTTCACCCTTAAAACCATCAACGGCGAGGAGATAAGCCTGAAGAGCTTGCGAGGCAAGAAGGTGGTGCTAAACTTCTGGGCTACCTGGTGCAGCCCGTGTGTTGGCGAAATGCCCTATTTCCAGGATATCACCAGGACATGGAAGGAAGATGAACTGGTCGTGCTGGCAGTCAACCTCGAGGAAAACATCAGTACAGTGAGAAATTTCCTCGCCGGCGAGCGCTTTACTTTCACTATACTGCTCGATATAGAGGGCGCCGTGGGCAGCAGGTATGATGTTAGCAGCATACCGAGAACATTCTTCATAGACCGAGAGGGCATTATCAGAGAGACCAAGCAAGGCAGTTTCCCAAATCTGGCAGCAATAGAAGAACTCATCAGGTCTCTCTAGCGCTGGCGGCAAACCACACCACACTCTGAACTAAAAGGTGACAGGAATGACAAAAGATGCCACTAAAAAACGCAAACCGACGACCAGAAAAAAGAAGCAACCAACTCCCAAGCGTCCAGCCTCTAAAGCTCGGCGATTTCTGACGCCGCTCGTATCCGTAGCTCACTTAGCTCGACGCCATATCTTCATCACAGGCGGAATTGCAACATGCTTAATAGTGCTGGCACTTTGGGGCTTGGCGACAATGGCCGCCGCTCCAGAAGCAGGATATGAACTGGGTAATCAAGCTCCGGACTTCAACCTCCAGACCATAGATGGTCAGACCGTAAGCTCCAGTGACCTGCGCGGCAATGTGGCTTTAATCGGCTTCTGGCGCCCTGCTGAATGGGACCCCACTACAGACTGGGAGAAGATATACCTCGCCGAGCAGCTTCAGAAGATTAAACTGAGATGGGCAGATAGAGAAGTAATGGTGTTGGCAATCGTGCCTGATTCAGACCGAGAAGCAGCCCAGAAGTTGGCTAACGAAAAGGGCGTTACTTTTCCCATAGCAATTGACCCGTCCCACACTACCACCGCTAGCTATGGTGTCATCTACAACCCAACACACGTATTCCTGGATGAGAAGGGCATAATAAGATTAATCTTACCCGGACTTTTTCAGACCCAGTACGAAATAGAAACCATTTTGAGCAACATCAAGAATAGGCAGAAAATCCAGAGCGCCCGCCCAACCATTTCGGATGTGCAGGTCACAATGGTAACTGACAAGCGCGCTGAGGTCAGCTTTGCCACCGACAAACCTGCCACAGGTTGGCTGATGATTTACAAGGCTAATGCCAACCCCGGCAACGCCTCCAACCTCATCGCAACGCCGCACGAGGATACCACAGCCACCACCCACTCCATAACTATAGCAAACTTAGAATCAGAAACCACCTACCGCTTCAGGACATTTGCCAGCTTCGATGCTGAGGGGGAAAAACCCTCCCTGTCTCGCGAGTACACCTTTATCACATTGGTTGATACCTCTCCACCAGCCATATCAAATGTCAAAATTGCTGACGTCACCGATTCCAGCCTGACCATAACCTGGACTACTGACGAGCCTGCTACCAGCCATGCCGAATATCCCATAGACCAGTGGCCCAACAAAATTGAGGCACCCAGCGACAGATTTACAGTCGACCACAACATAACTTTGAAAGGACTGAAATCGGGTACCGAATACAGAATCACGCTGAAGTCAAAGGATGCTGCGGGTCATGAGTCCGAGTTCGTCCTAGCCAGTGTTCGGACGCTGACTGTGCCAGAGGGCAACAAGGTGGGTATGCGCGCCCCCGATTTCTCTTTACCTACTCTGGACAGTGCTACTGTCAGGCTGAGCAACTTTAGTGGAAAGATAGTTATGGTGAACTTCTGGCTAACTTACTGCGGAGCGTGCCATGCCGAAAACCCATACTTACAGGCACTATACGACAAATGGCCAAGTGATAAGCTGGCAATGTTGTTTGTTAATTTCAGAGAAGACCCTCAGACAGTCAGAAATTACATGAACAAAAACAGGTTGACCTTGCCGGCCTTGCTTGATCTGGAAGGACAAACTGATGCGCTATATCAGCCGGAAGCTTTCCCCACCACCTACTTCATTGATACCAGTGGCATCATCAGGAAAATCAAACAAGGCCGTTTCAACAGCCTGGAGGAAATCGAGGAAATCATCAACTCCATTCAATAACCGTGCTACCTCCCCTGGCCAGAAAGGGCTCCCCCACCCACCTTAAGCAGCCTGGTTACCTCAACTAGCCTCTTACCCAGCCCCCTGGCGCCTACCAGCCCATACTCATCCCTCAACACCAGCAGTTTATCCTCGCGATTAAATCTCCCCGTCCCCCCCTCGCTGGAAACCCCAGCAGCACCAAATGGCGAACCAGGACTCGCCAGTGGTATTACAGGTATCATCCCCAGTATGAATATAGCAGATACCAGACTAAGCAGCGTGGTCTCCAGCCCCGAATTTCTGCCCCAGGCTACCGCCAAGGCGCCACCAACCTTATTCTTCAACTTTCCCCCATATTGGTTCCCATACACAAAAGCACGCAACCTGTCTATCATGCAAGCCATATATCCAGAAAGCCTGCCGATATAGGCTGGACTGGCAAAAAGCACAGCATCTGCTTCTACCATCGCCTGATATATCTCCTGCATATCATCCTGCTGCGCACAGAACTTGTTCTCCTCCTGCTTCCTCAGACACCAGTTACAGTGCCTGCAATCCTTGATATCCTTGCCAGCCAGTGAAATCAGCTTCGTATTCACATCGCCCTCAGCCTCAGTTGCTTTCAAACATTCACTCAGGAAAACCTCAGTGTTGCCCCCTTTAACAGGGCTGCCGCATATGCCCAAGATATCGATTTGCATCGGCTACCTCCTGACCACCCATTATACCACCGAATTCACAGCAGCCTTCATCTTTGACTCTCTCCATTTACTTCTGACTTATTCTGTCAATGGCGAGGCGGCGAACCACCCTCTCATCCCAAAATATAACTTTGGAGCTGCTACTTTAATGCTATTGCGCCATAACTCAAGCTTAAGAAGTGGTACAATTAATGGAATCACATAACCCAAATTATGGATAATCAGAATGAGAAGGCCGCTCTGAAGAAGCCAGATAGCAATTTTCCGAGGCATCCAATAAACGAAGCATAACAAAAGAGGTTATTATATATAGCAACTAATGAAGATGAACAGGGAACAAGTTGCAGATAAAGACACCAAGAGGTGGGGGAGGGTTAATCTGATTGGGACAATAGCACGAAGTCCAGGTGAACTACTGTGCCAAGACCATCCAATATAGAACGAACTATAACAAATCCTAACAATTGCCCACGTTGCGGGATAAAGATAAACAAGGCAACCGGTCGTTGCCCCAGTTGTGGTTTTCTTTTCGGCAGCAAGCGGCAGGCAATGCCGCCACAGGGAAAACCACCTAAGCCTCAAACAGCGAGGTCACCGGCTACACCACCGCTGGCACCACCATCAGGCATCACCAGCCAGCGTCAGCCCAAATTCAAACCTGGACCGACCAAATCAGAAACAGACAACCAATTCGCTAGAACCGAAAGGAAAAAGGCAGATACAGAAGCCAAGGTTGTTATGCCTTTTTCAGCTGGAGCACCCGCTCCCGAAAAGCAAAAACCTGTTACAGAGACCATCAGCGCCACACCTCAAAAAACACCTGAAGTGACCTCCTCTGAGGAAGAAGAAACAGGTACAGAAACCACAGTCATTATGCCCTTTTCAACCGGTGTGTCCACTCCCGAGGAAAAACAGCCAGTGACACAAGCCACGGATATCACACCTCCAACAGCCGAAGTGCCTGCTCCGGAGGAACAGTCGGTCATGGAAGCTGCCAGCATCACACCCCCAGAAACACCTGAAGCCCCTGCCACAGAGGGAAAACAGCCGGTTGCGCAAACCACCAGTGTCATTCCTACAACAGAAGACGAAATCCCTAGCATAGAGGAAAAGGAGTCAGACTTACAAGCCCCCGTTGTCATGCCTCAACCGGAAGAACCTACGCCTGAGGAACAGCAACCAGTAGACACCACGCCTCCAATAACAGAAGAAGCACCTGTTCTCGAGGAAAAACAGCCAGACATAGAAGCTGTCAGCGCAGCACCTCAAGAAACAACCGAAGTGCCTGCTGTGGAAGAGAAGCAACATATTACACAAGCTCTCAGCATCACGCCTCCAACAACTCCCACAATGCCTCCCCCCAGGGAAATACAACCGGTTATCAAAGCCATCAGTGTTATGCCTCCAAAAACGCCAGCAGTCCCTGCTACCAGAGAAATACAGCTTTTTAATGAAGTAGTTGCCACACCACCAAAAACAGAAACGCCCCCACAGCGGGAAAAACAGACTGTTACAGAAACCCCCATCATAACCCCTCCACCAGCGCACAAAATACTTGCTCCCGAGTCAGATGGGCCAATAAAATACCAGTCGGTGTTTACCACCGGTGGCTGGTACCTGCCGCCAGTAAATATTCTGGATAAGCCCACGGAAATAGAGCTAAGCCAGAGTGACATCGAGAAGCGGGCACAGCTCATCGAAGAGGCCATAAACAGCTACGGTGTTGAGGCTAAAGTAGTCCAGATTAACGTTGGGCCAACAGTAACCCAGTTCGGAGTCGAGCCAGGTTGGGACCGCAAATACAAAAGGGTCCGAGAGCGAGACGAACTTGGCAATGCTCACACCCGGCTTGAGGAGATATCAAAGACCAGGGTCAAGGTAGACCGTATCAGTGCCCTGGCTAACGACCTTGCCCTGGCGCTGGCCGCGCCAAGCATTAGAATCGAAGCTCCGGTGCCGGGAAAATCAGTGGTGGGCATTGAGGTGCCCAATACTACCTTCAGTCTTGTCAATCTACGTGGTGTAATCGAGAGCGCCGCTTTTCAGAAGGCACATGCCAGGTCAAAGCTGGCTCTGGCCCTGGGCAAAGGAGCAGGAGGAGAAACAGTAGCTGCCCACCTGGATAGAATGCCCCATCTACTTATTGCCGGCGCTACTGGCAGCGGCAAGACCGCCTGCCTCAACTCTATAATTTGCTGCCTCCTCATACACAATACCCCCGATGACCTGCAGTTGATCATGATTGATCCAAAACGAGTAGAGCTAGTCAATTACAATAGTTTGCCCCACCTCATAGCTCCAGTGGTTGTGGATTCTGACAAGGCAATACTGGCGCTGCGCTGGCTAATGCAGGAGATGGACAACCGCTACCACAGGTTTGCACAGGCTGGGGCTCGCAACATCGATAGCTACAATGCAAATCGACAGCATGACGATACAATGCCCTATATAGTGCTGGTCATCGATGAGCTGGCTGACCTGATGATGTTAGCTTTTGACGAGGTAGAGCAAACATTGTGCCGCTTAGCCCAACTGGCACGTGCAACCGGCATCCACCTCATTGTAGCTACCCAGCGTCCATCTGTTGACGTAGTAACCGGACTCATCAAGGCCAATTTCCCCACGCGCATCAGCTTTGCGCTCACGTCCCAGGTGGACTCAAGGACCATTCTCGATTCTGCCGGAGCCGAGAAACTGCTGGGCAGAGGCGACATGCTGTACATGCCCACAGACGCCAGCAAACCAAAACGCCTTCAGGGGACTTTTATCTCCGATGCTGAAATCGAAAGGATAGTCGATTTCTGGAGTAACCAAAGAAGACCCGAGGTTAAACCGGTCAGGTTTGAGGACATGGAACAACTAAATTCAGTTGAAAAAAACGGTGAAGATGCCATGCTGCAAGCCGCCAGGCAGCTAGCCATAGAATATAAAAACATCTCAGCTTCCTTTTTGCAGCGTCGCCTGCGTATCGGCTACCCCAGGGCTGCCCGAATTATGGAAAGGCTAGAGGAAGAGGGCTATGGCAAAGGAACGGCAGAAAAATATGATGAGTGATAATCTGACCTACCACCCGAAAACGAGTCCAGTATCAATTTAGACTGGAGATCAAGAATGGGTGCTGTTTAATTGGTAAGAGGAGCTTCCAGCCACGACCGCATCGTGCATTCAACTGCCGACCACCGGGTCCAGAAGCTGTACTGGTGGCGACTCTAAATTAAAAAGTGGTACCCTTTTAAGGGGCAACCTAAGCGGACCATTCGTTATTATGAAGAAATCGGACTGCTCAACTCGGTCAAGCACGTCGAAGAGCTAAATGTCCAGAAAAACGAGATTGCGGAGTACATTTAAAGGATCTATCAGAAAATTATCGACTTCATAAAATAAGGAGGGCTTATGAATTATTTGCTGCAACCCAAGAAATACCGAAGCCTCACGGCGGATGAGGGAACCCGGGCTATCATGGAGAAGACCATCGCCTTCTTTGAGACGATGGGAAAAACCCGTCTGACGGAAGATTTCAATAAAAAAGTCTGGTACCGTGAATTTGTCGATTTTATCGGAAAAGAGCAGATCTTCGCCAAACTCCTCACGCCGAGTCGCTATGGAAGCGGCGATCCTGACTGTCGGTGGGATACGGCTCGTAATAATGATTACAGCGAGCTTCTGGCCTTTTATGGGCTGGGGTACTGGTACTGTTTTCAGGTAAGCATTCTGGGTTTGGGACCTATCTGGATGAGCGGCAACGAGAAGGCCAAGCAGAAGGCGGCAGCCCTCCTCAAAAAAGGAGCGATCTTCGCCTTCGGCCTGTCAGAACGCGACCATGGCGCCGACATCTACGGCACCGAATTGTCCCTGACGCCGCAAAAAGACGGCGGGTGGCTGGCCAACGGTGAAAAATACTACATCGGGAACGGCAATGAGGCAGAGATGGTCTCCACCTTAGGCAGGATCAGGGATGGCACGGACGACTACTGCTTTTTCGTCACCAATTACCGGCATAAGGCTTACGAACTCAAGAGGAACGTTATCTCCCATCAGGAATATGTTGCCAACTTTGCCCTCCACGATTACCCCATCGGCGAGGACGATATTCTCGAGAAAGGCTCGTCCGCCTGGGATGCGGCGCTCAACACGGTCAACATCGGTAAGTTCAATATCGGTCCGGCCTCCATCGGCGTTTCCGAGCATTGCTTTTACGAAGCTATCACTCACGCGGCCAACCGCATCCTTTACGGTATGCCCGTTACCAACATGCCCCATGTGAAGAAGAATTTCATGGATGCCTGGCTCCGTATCGTGGGGATGAAACTCTACCAGCGACGCGCAACCGACTATTTCCGCAACGCCAATGAAACTGACCGACGCTACCTGCTCTATAACCCGACCAGCAAGATGAAAGTCACCCTACAGGCCGAGGAAGTCATCAATTTGCTCTGGGACGTCATTGCCGCCAAGGGTTTCGAAAAGGACACGTATTTCGCCCTGGGCGCCCAGGACATCCGTGGCCCATCCAAGCTGGAGGGAACGGTTCACGTCAATATCCAGCTTATCCGCAAGTTCATGAAAAACTACTTCTTCAATCCTGCTACCTATTCGCCAGTGATGCCCGATTTTTCCGCAAAGGGCGATCTCTTCCTGTTCAATCAGGGACCAACAAAGGGTTTAGGTGCCGTGCAGTTCCACGATTATCGCCCTGTCTTCGACGCCAGCCGAACACTTCCGAATGTCGCCATCTTTATGGATCAGATCGAGCTATTCAAGGCGTTTCTGGAGAAAGCCGGCCCAGATGCGGCACAGGATATGGATCCCTCATTCTCCCTGCCCCTGGGTGAGATGTTTTCCATCGTTGTCTACGGCCAGCTTATCTTGGAACAGGTTGCTTTTGACAAAATTGACGTGGACATCGTAAACCAGATCTTCGATTTTATGGTGCGCGACTTCGCCCTCTTTGCCCTGCAGATCTATGGTCTGCACAACACCACGGACGCGCAGAGAGCCTACTGCAAAGATATTATGCTGCTCAATGCCAAGGGAGACGAGGCACAGTACAACCGGGTATGGGAGAAATATGTATTTCCCTTAAACGGGGAATATGCCATGAATGAATAAGAAAAGGGGACTTTTATCTCCGATGCTGAAATCGAGAGGATAGTCGATTTCTGGAGTAACCAAAGAAAACCTGAGGTTAAACCGGTCAGGCTTGAGGACATGGAACAACTAAATTCAGTTGAAAAAAACGGTGAAGATGCCATGCTGCAAGCCGCCAGACAGCTAGCCATAGAATATAAAAACATCTCAGCTTCCTTTTTGCAGCGCCGCTTGCGTATCGGCTACCCCAGGGCTGCCCGACTCATGGAAAAGCTGGAAGAAGAAGGCTATGGCAAAGGAGCGCTGCAGAATGATATGGGCAATAATACTCTGACCTCCTAATATCAATCCAACATTAATATTAGACAATAGATTGGATTTGTTCTGGTACTGCTGTTTCAGGTGTCAGGTTGCTAAAAGTGAAGCTGATTCCCTATACTAGGATGGTTTTTGGGAGGGGTGGCCGAGTGGACGATGGCGACGGTCTTGAAAACCGTTTCCCGATTGTATCGGGACGTGGGTTCGAATCCCACCCCCTCCGCCACCAAAGACCAACAGTGCAGTTAACCTTTACAGGGAGGAATATATATGAAAATCCACGAATACCAGGCTAAGGCGCTATTAGCCGAATACGGCATCCCCATACCTGAAGGCGCCGTAGCCGACTCGCCAGCCGAAGCCAAAAGCATCGCCTCTAAGCTGGGTGGCAAGGTGGCCATCAAGGCCCAGGTCTATGCCGGCGGCCGGGGCAAAGCCGGCGGCATCAAAGCAGCCAACAGCCCTGAGGAAGCCGAAAAGGCCGCAGGCCAAATTCTGGGCACCAGGCTGGTGACTCATCAAACCACCGCCGAAGGCGTGCCCGTGAGCAAGGTGCTGGTGGAAAAGGCAATGGAAATAAAACGAGAGCTGTACCTCAGCATCATCGTGGATGGCGCCAACCGCATGCCCGTGATGATGGCCAGCGAAGCCGGCGGCATGGATATCGAAGAGATAGCCCAAAAGACGCCTGAGAGAATACTGAAGGCTTTCATCGACCCGGCAGCAGGATTCCAGCCCTTCCAGGGTCGCAAGCTGGCTTACGGCATGAACCTGTCCCAGGAGCAGATGCGCCCAGCCAGCAGCCTGATGAGCAACCTCTACAAGCTCTTCAAAGCCAAGGACTGTTCACTGGTGGAAATCAACCCGTTAGTCATCACCGCTGACGGCAATCTGTTGGCCCTCGATGCCAAGGTGAATTTCGAAGACAATGCCCTCTTCCGCCATACCGACATTGAACAACTCCACGACCTGAAACAGGAGGACCCGCTCGAAGTCCAAGCCAACCAGCTAGGGGTCAAAAACTACATCAAGATGGACGGCAATATCGGGTGTCTTGTCAATGGCGCTGGCCTGGCTATGGCAGTGATGGACCTGATTACCCATGCCGGCGGCCGTCCAGCCAACTTCCTCGATATCGGCACCGTCAACAACGTTGACCGCGTCGTCAGCGCTTTTAAGGTATTTACTACCGACCCCAATGTGAAGGCAATTATGGTTAACATCTTCGGCGGCATGACCCGCGTGGACATCATAGCCCAGGGTATAGTCGAAGCCCATAAACACATGGACATCGATATGCCGCTGGTGGTCAGGTTAGCCGGTACTAACGTTACTGAGGGTAAGCGCATCCTAGCCGAATCCAGGCTGAAATTAATTGAAGCTAGCGACTTCTACGATGCTGCCAAGAAAGCAGTGGCAGCCGCCAAGGGTTCCTAAATCTCTCCAGGAGGAAATAATTGAGCATCCTGATTGACGAAAAGACGAGATTACTGGTTCAGGGAATAACCGGAGGCGAGGGCAGCTTTCATACCCAGCGTTGCATGGAGTACGGCACCAAAGTAGTAGCCGGCGTCACCCCAGGAAAAGGTGGCACCAGGATATTCGATGTTCCTGTATTCAACACAGTTGAAACCGCTGCTAGGGAAACCGGAGCCAACGCCAGCATGGTCTTCGTTCCACCTGCTTTCGCCGCAGACGCCATCATGGAAGCAACAGACTCTGGCTTGCCGCTGATAGTCTGCATCACCGAAGGCATCCCGGTATTGGACATGGTAACCGTACATAGCTTTCTTAAGGGAAAGAATACCAGGCTCATCGGCCCAAACTGCCCCGGCCTCATCTCACCAGGCAAGTGCAAGGTAGGTATCATGGCTGGCGAAATACATCTCAAGGGCAGCGTGGGAGTTGTCTCCCGCAGCGGCACTCTGACCTATGAAGCAGTAGCCCAGCTCACCAGCCTTGATATAGGCCAGTCCACCTGCGTGGGCATCGGTGGTGACCCATTGCCCGGCAGCACCTTTGTTGACATACTGGAGCTGTTCCAGCAAGATAAAGATACCAGGGCAGTGGTGCTCATCGGCGAAATCGGAGGCACCGCCGAGCAGCAGGCAGCCGAGTTCATCAAAGCCAAAATGAACAAGCCAGTAGTTGCTTTTGTGGCTGGTGCTACCGCTCCACCAGGAAGAAGGATGGGACATGCCGGCGCCATCATCAGCGGAAGCTCAGGAAGAGCACAGGATAAGATGGCTGCATTGGCCGCCGCTGGGGCTACTATAGCACCCAATCCGGCAGAAATCGGGCTTACCGTGAAAAAAGTGCTAGGGAGGTAGTAGCTATGAAACAAATGGAGAGATTTCTCATGCCTACCCCGGCAATAGATTGCGACCATCCATCGATAATTGAAAAGGCTAGAGCCCTTACCGCAGGCAAAGACAACAACGTGGACAAGGCCATAAGCCTTTTCTACTTTGTTAGAGACGAGATCAAATACAATATGTACGTGCATCTGGACGCATTGGAACATTACCGCGCAAGTACAACTCTGGATAGAAAAGAGGGATTCTGCATCCAGAAAGCGGTGCTCCTGGTAGCCCTGGCTCGGGCATCGGGCATACCGGCGCGATTACATCATGCCGACATCCGTAACCATCTGGCCTCCGATAAAGCAGTGGAAGTGCTCAGGACAAACGTATTCGCTTACCACGGGTACACCGAGCTCTACACCGGCAACAAATGGGCTAAAGCCACGCCAGCCTTTGACCTGCAGACATGCCAGGAGAACGGGTGGATACCGGTAGAATTTGATGGTCAGCATGATGCTATACTCCACCCTAGAAGCATCGACGGCAAGCTACATATCGAATATATCACAGACTATGGTACATTCGACGACTTACCCATCAACGATATACTGACCTCTTTTGACAAGTTCTATAACTTGGCAACAACTCTCGATGGTTGGAATGGCCTGGTAGCAGAGGAAAAGGCACGCAGAGGGGCAAAGCGGGGTGTCGCTCCCTAGACAACAACACAAAGTGCTATAGCTGAGAGAGAAACGAGTGTCGCGTCAACCACTGATCGCCGAAATCTCCACCACCCTGAAACCACCAATGGCTTTTGACTTATTCAAGGACAAGCCATACAGCTTCTTTCTGGACAGCGGCATGCACCCCCAGAGGCTGGGAAGATATTCCTTCATTGGCAGCAACCCCTTCCTGGTCACGAAAAGCTATGCCGACAGAGTTAACCTGCTCTCTGGGGGAAGCCAGAAAACCGAACAGGGCAACCCTTTTGACATCCTACACAGCCTGCTGGAGAAATATCACCTGGATTGCCAACAGACTTTGCCTTTTTGTGGAGGTGCTGTCGGCTACCTCAGCTACGACCTGTGCCACTTCATAGAGCGCCTTCCATCCACTGCCATAGATGACCTGAAACTGCCCGAAAGCTACTTCGCCTTCTACGATACCATCATGGCTTTCGATAACCTGCTGGGCAAGACCTATATCGTCTCCACCGGTTTCCCGGAGCTGGATGAAGCACAAAGGCAGAAAAGGGCAGCACAACGCCTCGAAGAAATGAAGGAGCAGTTAGCCGACCCTATCTCAATCTCAGCGCCAGAGCCATCCAATTCACCAGCACTGGCCGAAACCGTACTCAAGTGCAACTTCACCCCCCAGGATTATCTCAAAGCCGTAGCCAAGACCAGGGACTACATCATCGCCGGCGATATCTTCCAGGCAAATATCTCCCAGCGATTTGAAACAGAGTTGACCATCCCACCCTACGAGCTGTACCGCCGACTCAGGCAAATCAACCCCGCCCCTTTCGCCAGCTATCTCAACTTCGAGGACGTGGTGGTAGTAAGCGCCTCCCCGGAGAGATTCCTCAGACTGGACGGAGATTGGGTGGAGACACGCCCTATAAAAGGCACCAGGCCCCGGGGCAAAGATGCTACTGAGGACGCCAGGCTGGCCCAAGAACTGACCTCCAGCGTTAAAGACCGCGCTGAGAATATCATGATAGTCGATTTAGAGAGGAACGATTTAGGCAGGGTCTGCCAGTTCGGCACGGTGAGAGTCACCGAGCTGGCCATTCTGGAAACGTTCCCCACCGTCTTTCACCTTACCTCCACCGTCGTGGGCAAGCTGCGACCAAACAAGAACCGCCTTGATTTGCTCAAGGCTACCTTCCCCGGTGGCTCCATTACCGGTGCCCCCAAGGTCAGGGCTATGGAAATTATTGACGAGGTGGAACCAACCCGGAGGAGCGTCTACACCGGCGCTATCGGCTACTTCGGCTTCAACGGTAACCTAGACATTAACATCGTCATCCGCACCTTCCTCACCAAAGGTAAACAAGCCTACTTTCAGGTAGGCGGTGGCATTGTCTATGATTCAGACCCTGAAGAAGAATATCAGGAGACACTGGACAAGGCTAAGGCGCTGATACAGGCACTACGCCTGTCACCCAAAGTGGCAGTGAGAACGGCATGATACTGGTCATCGACAACTACGATTCCTTCGCCTACAACCTGGTTCAAAGGCTGGGCGAGCTAGGCTGGGAATCTCTGGTCTACCGCAACGACAAAATCACCCTTGCAGAAATCGAAGCGCTTGCCCCCAGCCACATCGTCATCTCCCCCGGCCCCTGCACGCCACTCGAAGCCGGCATCTCCAACGATGTGATTCGTCACTTCGCCGGCATAATCCCCATACTGGGAGTCTGCCTCGGTCACCAGTGCATCGGCCATGCCTACGGTGGCATCGTCGGCCGCGCCAGTGTTCCCGTCCATGGCAAGGCTTCGCTCGTTTACCACGACAGAAAAACCATCTACCAGAACATTGAGAATCCATTTTTGGCAGGTCGCTACCACTCCCTGGTAATTAAGCCTGAGGGCTTGCCATCATGCCTGAAAGTCACCGCCCGCACTGAGGAAGGAGAGATAATGGGAGTGCGGCATAAAGAATATGCAGTAGAGGGCATCCAGGTACATCCCGAATCCATTCTCACCGAAGTGGGCTACGACCTGCTGGCAAACTTCCTCCGCTTCACCACCCCCGTCTGGCCCAATGATTAGACAACCAATGGAAGAAACCATCTATCTCAATGGCAACATCGTCCCCCGCTCCCATGCCCACCTATCGGCTTTCGACCACGGCTTCCTCTACGGCTATGGCCTTTACGAAACCATGCGCTCCTACAACGGCACCATCTTCCGCCTTGACCGTCACCTGGAACGCCTCGACAAATCGGCCAAAGCCCTCGGCTTATCTTCCAGGCTGGTTCACCTCGACCTGGAGAAGGCCTGCTACAACCTGCTTAAAGCCAATAAGCTGGCAGACGCCCGCATCAGGCTCACTATCTCAGCCGGTGCTGGCGACATCACCCCAAACCCCCAGACCTGCGAACAGCCCACGGTGTTCATCGTAGCCCGGCAGGTCACGCCACCGCCACCACAGGTCTACCAGAACGGCTACAAGGCCGTAATCTCGTCCCACAGGCGCAACAGTCAGTCCCCGTTATCCCAGATTAAATCCACCTGCTGCCTGGAGAATGTCCTCGCCATACAGGAAGCTAAGGCTTCTGGCTTTGACGAGGCTCTTATTCTCAACGAAAAAGGCATGTTGGCCGAAGGCAGCACCTGCAACATCTTCATGGTCAAGGACAGGACACTTGTCACGCCGACCCTACAAAGTGGCGCCTTGCCCGGAATCACCAGGGAGGCTGTGCTGGAACTTGCCCGGTCCCTGCAAATCAAAGCCGAAGAGAGAGAAGTCCACCCTGAAGAGCTTACCCAAGCTGACGAAGTCTTCCGCACCAGTTCCATCCTCGAGATAATGCCCATTACCTACCTCAGCGAAAAGCCTATCGGCAGCGGCAAACCAGGCCCAATCACTCAAAAGATTATGTCAACCTATAAGGAGCTAGTGCAAAAAGAGACGCGCCACCACTAGAAAGGAGATACTGTATCTTTGCTAAAAGCTGAGGAGCTTGCCTTTCTGGACGCGATACAGTCACTTAGGGCGGGTTTTCAAACCCGCCAGTACTTCGGCGGAAGGACCGGTTTATCTCCTATGCGTACCTCCAGAGCCTGCCCTTGAACAAAGCGAAGGGTGCGCCCGATTATACGGAGTGATACAATACACTCAGAAACAACCCTAAACTGGCGCATAAGGAGGGTAGCCATGGCTTCTTCAATCCAGGTCACTGTAAAACAAACCGAGCCCATGACCGTAGCTTTTATCGGCATGTGGGGACCTTACACCCAGATTCCCGAGGCTTTCGGCAAGCTGTATCAATGGATTGGACAGAAGGGTTACGTGCCTGCAGGGCCTCCTCTGGGCTTATACCTTAATGCCCCTGGGCAGGTTCCCGAAGACCAACTCCTCTGGGAGCTGCGCAGCCCCATCGCCGGAGATGTAGCTCTCAGCGAGCCTGATGAGCAAGGCCTGGGCGTCAAGCAGGTAGCAGCAATTCAAGTAGCCTCCACCATGCACAAAGGGCCATTTGAGAAAGTCGAGGAGACCTACAAAGCCATGGCTGAGTGGGTGATGCAGAACGGATACGAGATGAGTGGCCCGCCCGAAGAAGTCTATTTCTCCAACCCAGCCGAAACCAGGCCCGAAGACCTCCTCACCGAAATCAGATTCCCCGTCAGAAAGAAATAGCTATCGCAATTGTCATAGAGTCGCTTCGGCTGCACCCAAGTGTCTCTCCTTGGAAAGAGTCTGGCAAACAGCCACTGTACAGAATGAAAACGTCAGCCCCGTTGAACAAAATGGTACTCTGTGTGACGAGGTTATCGTTGGGCCCTTAACTGACTTTTGCGCTGTTAGTTTGCATTTTGAGATGACAGCAAGAGCCAGTCTCGCTTAGGGCTGCTGTAACACGTTGATATTGGTGGTTGCCGCTTTGCCCAACTCAGGCAGCACGCCAGGCACCGTCCAGTTGCGCTTGATGACCTTGCCCGATTTAGACCCTGTAAGCTTTCCTTTGTCCACAGCCAAGATGCCGTTGACGATGACATAGGGTATGCCTTCCGAAGGCTGGCCCGGCTCTACGTATGTGGCTTTATCGGTGATTTTCTCAGGGTCGAACAGCGTCAGGTCGGCATCGCAGCCTACCTGCACCCTGCCTTTATTCTCCATGCCCAGCCAGACTGCCGCCATGGTGGAGCACTTGGCTATGCCGGTCATCAAATCACAGATGCCCTGCTCCCTCACATACTCCCTGAAAAACTTGGCAAAGGCGCCGGCGCCCCTGGGATGGCCGGTATACCTGCCGGTGTTGGGGTCTTTGACGATAAGTCCATCGTTCTCCACCATGACAAAAGGCGACTTGAAATACAGGGCTATTTTCTCCGCCTTATAGATATGCATAATAACGGTGGGGTCGGGTATCTCGCCTGCCTTGACCCTGTCCCTTATGTCATAGAACTGCTCAAAGCTGGCGAAGGAATCGCCCGGCTTAATGACAGTATTGCCGTCAATCACCACGGCTGCACCCACACCCACATCGGATATGGAGACATCCAATAACTTGGCGAACGGTTCAAGGGGCATATCGAAGACAGCCGCCTTCAGCGGAGTATTGCTGGCGGTGTACGGCTGAAGGTCGCTGGACACCTGCACGCCCTCTGCCCTGGCTCTAGTGATAAGGTCAATTAGCTTATCTGTGCTTTCAGGAAACACCACCTGGCCGCCTCGGTGGGAGATGAGAATGGGAATGCCAGAATCTTTGGACAGGCTGATGGCCTCCTCGCAGGCCTCGATATCCCTGGGTGGCGGAATAGCGTAGCGCACATGTATGGCAGCGCCCCCGCCGTGCTTCAAGGTTTCCTTGGCTATATCCACCATCTCCTGATAAGTGGTCCCTGGCGCGTAGAATGGCCCATAAGATATGCCCAGCGAACCGGCTTCCATCTCCTGCCCCGTCATCTCGACCATCCTGGCAATCTGCTCAGGCGTTGGCTCATCCTTATCCTTCAGCCCGATAGCCTCCCTGAGAGTGATATTGCCGGTATACGTGCCGATGTTTATAACGAGGCCCTGTTTTTCTACCTCGCTGAAGAAATCAGTTACGGGATAGGGGGTGAACTGAATAGCCCCCGGCATATCGTAGAAAAAGACGCCGGTGCGGCCGCAGTTGCCTGTTATTTCGGTAGTGATGCCGTCCCTGACGTGGAATCCGCCATCAATGCCACCACCCGTGGCATGCCCGTGGATATTGATGAATCCCGGCGCCACCACCAGGCCGCTGGCATTTATTACCCTCTTCCCCCCGAGCTTTTGTTTGGCAGGGACGACAGCCGCAATCTTCCCATCCTTGATGCCCACATTGGCCACTCCATCGAAGCCGGTTAGCGGGTCCATGACACGGCCGTTATTTATGGCAATGTCATAATCGCCCCCAGCAGTGGCGCAAGACGACAAGGCAAATGCAACAATGATAACCAGGGCAAGCGAGATGCTGGCGAGCTTTTTCATAATTTCCCTCCTATCGATTGAAAGTGGGGTTCTCCGACAATGCTGCACTTCACTCTTGTGGATAGGCCAATCAAGATGACATTCTAAGCGGGGCACGAGTGCCTGTCAACTCAGGCGCGGGGCAACAGGCAACAGACGAGCAACGAGTCCCGAGCCACAAGTGACTATCGACTGCCGACTATCGACTATCTGCTGTCAACTTTGCGATAATATGGGCATGTGGGATTCTGAAAAGATAGAGGTTATAGAAGCAGCTCGCCGCATGGAGCAAAAAGGGCTGGTTACAGGCACTGCGGGCAACGTTAGCCTGCGGCTCAAAGACCCAAACGGTCGGAACCTCTTAGCCATCACACCCAGCGGACGCTACTACGATTCGTTGGATGTGGATGACATAGTGGTCGTCGATTTTGCCGGAGAACGCATCGAGGGACAGCTACGTGCGTCTATAGAGACACCGATGCACATTGCGGTGTACCAGGCTCGCCCCAAGATAAATGCCATAATGCACAGCCACCCCGTCTTCTGCAGCGCCCTAGCAGTCGCTGGCATGGAGATACCTCCCCTTATCGATGAGCAGGTCACCTACCTCGGCGGAGAGATAAAAATCAGCCTCTACGCCCTCCCCGGCAGCAAGGAACTGGCAGCGAACGTGGTCTCGGCTCTGGGACCCAGGAACGGTGTGATAATGGCGAATCATGGCGCCCTCTGCACGGGCCGGGATATGCACGAAGCGCTGGCTATGTCCGAGCTGCTGGAGAGCACGGCACAAATATACCTCTCCGCACTGAGGCTGGGAAAGGTGAACCAGCTTCCTGCCGAGGTGGTGGAGCTGGAGAAAGCCGTGTTTGCTTCTATTTATGGCGAGAGCTGAACCTGATATTGATTAATAGGAGGTTTATCATGATGCAAAAAACAAAAAGAATCATCGTTGCTACTATCTCTGGAGTACTGTTTGGTTTTGTGTGTTTCGGCCTGGCTTCCAGCAGTCCGGGAGAGCTTGCGTGGCCGGTGGCAGTACAAGTGATAGTCAGCCGAACCCTTATGGGTTTTGCCATTGGTATCAGCTGTATTTCCCTCCGACATTGGGCGATTCATGGGACTTTCATGGGGTTGATTTTTAGCCTCCCGTTAGCATTCAGCGGTCTCATGGCTCCAGAAAGTCCAGAGTTTAGTAAGGTGGGAATGTTTCTGGGGACTATAATACTTGGTATGATTTACGGGTTGCTTATTGAAGTGATCACCTCGGTGGCTTTCAAGGCAAAGTATCAGGGCTGAATTCTCTGTGGCAATTCGACTATACCTAATCCGAATAGAACCATTGACTGGCCTTAAGTGCAAGCAAAGTCTTTGTTAGCCGCCACCGATAAACGGTAGAAACGAGACGGTCTCGTTGGCATTTAAAACCCTGTCCAGAGACGCCATTTCATGGTTGACCGTTACCAGAACTGCGCCGTCATCCAGATGGAGAGCAGGAAAGAGATTCCTGACATACTCAAGGGCATCATTCAACCTCGTCTCGCCAGTTATAGGCATCTTGATACTGTGTGTTTGCGTAACCAGGCGTTGCCTGCCAAAAAACTCAATTGAAACTACCATCCCCTAAAAAAGCTCCTTTGCTGCTCACATGCCGAATTTCTTTAATAGCTGGTCTGCCTGTTCGTCCATTAGGCCGAATTTCTCTACCGTCTCCCGCTTTGGGATGGCATTGGACAGGAACCCCTTCTTTTCATAGACGATATCGCAGAGTTGCTGGTAGGCCTCAGCCCGTTTCTCCAGAAGAAGCTTGTGCCTCTCCTCAGGACTGCCAGGCAATTTGCCATCACCAAGCTGTTCCTTCAGCCAGTTATCATAATACTCAGCTCGAAACTGGTACTCATTTAAATAGGCGGGGCCCATCGCCCGCAGTGGAATCTGATCATGAGGCCGTGTTCCCTTTCCCTGGCGCAGGTTTATCAGCTTCTGCAGGACGTACAGCCTCTCCGAATCATCAAGAAGGTCCTCCAGCTTCTTATTGCTCCCTGTCGTGGCATTGAAATAGCCCACGTAATAAGCCAGGGTGGGAAGATTTTTTACCGGCTCAGCGGTCTTGGCTGCCTCCGGATTTCGTACGTCAATCCAGGGTAGCTTGCATAGCCCGGTGGCGTTGAACCATGTCCGAATGAGGGGAAACCACTTCAAGGCATTAGCCTTGTGCTCAAGTGTCGGTAGCTCCTTGTGAACCTGGTCAATGAAAATGAGCCATGCTTCGTCGTGCTGCGGTCCTTTCAGGGCGAAACCATATCCTCCCTGCTGAGCAAGCGACTCTTTGCTGATGTACATGGAGAATTCCAGACCCTTAACTTCCATGCCGAATTTGCTTATTTCAGCCAGAGCAGCTTCTTCCGAAGCCCCATTTCGGCTGGCATATCTCTGTGCCATCCACTTCTTGCCTCTGGCCACGCCTTGCCCCGCTACTTTGCCGAAACCCTTACCCCTGGCTATTTCGTGCAACAACCTGTCCGCAGCCTCTATGTTGCCAAACGTCAGTTCGTACCCTACGTCATCAGCAGTCAGAAATCCGCGCTGGAAGCACTCCATAAAAAAGCCGATGGTCACGCCCGTGGAAATGGTGTCCAGGCCATATTCATCGCAGTACCAGTTGTATTCCATCACAAACTGGGGGTCGAAGATGCCCATACAAGAGACAGCACCAACGGTTTCATACTCAGGCCCGTCGATGTTGACTTTTGTTCCTTTCCTGGGGCCGCGTGTCAGTTCCACATTTTCGGCGCCTTTACTGCAAGCGAGATTGCACCCATAGTAACATCCATCAGGTATCTTTTTGCTGAAATACCTTTCCAGGAAGACCTGCGCAAACAGATTTTTTGACTCCGGGCTCTGCCCGTATTGATAGTTGTTTATCGGGAAAATGTGCAATTTGTCCATGAACTCGGATAAGCCCGTGGTTCCCCAGGCACCCAGGTTGAGTTGCTGTGAATCACATTTGGAGACAACCTCTTTTAGCTTGGAGCCTTCCCGGCGCACACCTTCCTTATCCACGGCATTGTTGCCGTTTGCTCTGGGTAAGCTGGAGCGCACCACAATGCCGCGGAGACCCTTGGCCCGCATTACAGTCCCCGTGCCACCCCTACCAGCTTGCTTGGAACGAATGCGCTTCCGCCGCCGGTCAAAGAACAGGCTGTTGACAATCCCAAACCTGGAGTTATGCGCACCTATCCCGGCAGTTACAGCAGCCATGGCATCGCTAAGCTCTCCACCATTTGCATCCTGTAAAAGCTGCTGACCGAAGGAAAGTGCCCCCTCATCTGTGTCTTCATCATAGACTGATGCAGCAGCAATACTGATGGTACGGGCATCGCCGTCAACCAGAACGACCACGTCTTTCTGGGATATGCCGGAAACCGCCAGTGCATCAAAGCCGGCAAGTTTCAAAAGAGGGCCAAAGTGCCCGCCGACATTGGAATCGATAAAGGTATCCGTCAAAGGTGAGATAGTGCCTACAATGAATTTACCGGTGCCGGGAAACCCCGGCTCATTGCCCAGCGGGCCACTGGCCATTACCAGGATATTGTCAGGACTATCATAGCGGGTTTCCCGTGTGGTACCATCCCAGATTAGCTTGAGGGCATATCCCCGGCCGCCGATGTATTTGTGCTTGAAATCGGGCGACAGTTCCTGGACATGGATGTCGCTTTTGCCCAAGTCTATCCTCAGTATCCGGTCTGTGTATCCACCAACAACTCTGGCTGGTTCGTATTTGATTTGCTTCAGTATCTTCATAAGGTTGCTATTATAATGCTTCACGTGTGCCTTCAGCAACGATGGACGGGGCATGGCGCTCCTCGCTCTTCGCTAGTTGCAAGTCACAAGTTGCAGGTTTCAAGTGATTTGCGTAGGGTGGGTTCACAAACCCACCAGTCCTTCCCGTGAAGGACCAGCCTTTCCTATCTTAGGTGTCGCCTGCCCAGGTGACCCTGGACATATATTCCATCACGAGCGACGAGCCCCGAGCGACGCACCTTGCCACTTGCATCTTGCATCTAGTTTATTGCCTCACGCCTGCTGCCTCTAGCGCCTCATGGTTTCTTTTATCTGGGTTGCCAGTACAAAAGATACGCCCAGCAATATCGCCAGGAAGGCCAAAGGCCAGGCATAGTGCTGCGTAGCTCCGCGCATTACTTCCATCAGCGGAACAATAGCCACTGCCGCCGCATTCCCCAGGAGTTGCAGATACCCCACCGAGATTCCAGCAAACCTGGCTCCCGTAATTTCGGCAGACATGGTCAACATTATGGGCAGAGCAGAGATAAGGAAAAAGCCCAGTACAACGCCATTGACCATATTAAGCGCAAAACCCTTGGCTAACATCAGAAAGACGATGGACAAGGCTCCCACAGAAGATGCCAACAACAGGAAGGGTTTTCTCTTCATCACCTTATCCGAAACTATAGGAATGATAATGCAGCCAAGCATGCCGCTGAGTATCAATACAGCAGCTATGGTGCCGGCATCGGTCATGGAAATTCCGTGCAGCTCATTCAAAATCTTCTCCAGCCAGGTAGCCAGGCCATTGAACACGCCTATTCCTATCAAGGCCACAAAGCCCAGGATGACAAAGTCCCTCATCTTAAGAATCGTCTTGATTCCTGCCCAATTGGAAATCTCCTCTTCCTCTACTACCTCGCGTGGAGCTGTCTCAGGCTTGGATTTCACCAGAGCATAGAACAGCAATATGCCCACAATGCCCAGGATGCCATAGACCATAAGCATTGTCCCAAAGCTGAATGACTCTACCAGTATAGGCGTTGCCCCCAAAGCCACCATCATGCCTATGAACAGAGCTAACGAACCCAGTCCCACTGCAGTGGCCTCCTCTTTCTGAGGAAACCAGGTCATGGCCAGCTTGGTAACGCCGTTCAGCACAAAAGGCTGCCCCATTGAAATGCCTATCTGGGATACCAGCAGGATGGTGTAGGAGCCGGGGTTCACCAGGCGGAGCATAGCGAATATGCCGGTAAACAGCGCGCCAATGCCCACGCCATATTTAAATCCCTTTCTATCGATGACCATGCCGGCGGGAATGGTGAGCAAGACCTGTACCAGTGGAAAGACCAGCGTGAGCACGCCGACGCTCATGGCAGTTATATTCAGACGCGCTTCCAGGTAAGTATCAATGGCCGCAAAATTCAGCCAGTAAAGCTGGGTCAGGGCACATAGATACATGTACACAGCCAGGACAACCCACCTATACCCATAGACCTTGTAGCTCTCCATGGTCTCCCCCCTTACTGCATTGTGCTGCACAAATCGGGTGTAGTATAGCACTTTCAGGTCTGCAGTAGTCGTCAGCAGAAAGTCGTTAGTTGCAAGTTGCAAGTTTCGAGCTTTATCCTCCATCTTGCTTCTTGCCACTTTCATCTTGCATCTTGGTTCTTGCCTATTGCCTCACGGCTGTTGCCTTTAGACGAGCGACCAGCGACGAGCGACGAACCTCGCCTCTTGAGATATGCACTGTAAAAGGATAAAATCTTTGCCTGGCTGCCGGTGCGTGAGATACTGCATGGCTGGCACTTGAGACTGTTGAATGCATAAAAATTTCCTCTGCCCTCAATGTGGCACAGAAAATGCTTTGACCAACCGCTTCTGCACGGAATGCGGGAACAGGCTAGCTGCCGCTGAAAGAAAAGCTGCCGCCTGTACCGACTGCGGGGCCGAGAACCCCAGCAACTACAAGTTTTGCGGGCAGTGCGGCACCAAGCTGGAACTTACCTGCCCCAACTGCGGCGAGGTAGTACCTCGCGATTCCAGATTTTGCCCCAATTGTGCCTACCTTTGTGGCGAAGGCAGGTACAATGATGCCCTGACATGATAGGTGCGCGGTGTGAGTAATAGACCACCCCTGTGGTACACCATCCAGGCTGTCGTAGGCACCCTCGTCGAGGAAACGGCGCTGGTGATTATCGTCATCTGGGTACTGCCCTACTTCGGCATCCGTGCTCCGCTCTGGGTGCTGGCGATTCTGATGGTAGCCCTGGCCACATTGGCTTACGTCAGGTATCGACTGGGCCGTACCACTTTTTTCCTGCCGCGCAGGGAATACGCTGAGTCGCTGGTCGGCTGCGAGGGAACAGTGACAAGCCCGCTAAAACCAGAGGGCTACGTCAAGGTGCAAGGGGTGCTCTGGAAGGCGAGCTGTGCTGATAAGCATCTTGATGCAGGGATAGAGGTGATAGTGCTAGAAGTCGATGGTCTTAAGCTGCTGGTCGCCCCAAAAAATCGGGCGTAGAGACATGTCTTTGGACATATGCGCGGTGCCGTAATGTTATATAGGCTGCCAAACACTTTAGCGAAGAGGAACACATGAACAGGTATGTTGCACTAGCCTCCATATTAGCAATATCCCTCTCATGTCTGGCCATTAGCTGCAGCGGAATGCAGCCGACCAAAACGCCACAAGTCACCTTCGACCAACTGTTCGCTGACCCAGCCAGGTACAACGGCAAGCAAATCGTAATAGAGGGATTCTACTTCCACGGCTTCGAGGTCATAGTTTTGTGCGAAAGGCTGGAATACTCCGGACACGCTCCAGGGCATCTGGTGCCGGCGGGCAAGATGATGTGGATAGAAGGAGGCATACCCCGTGACGTCTTTGACCAGCTCTACCGGCAGCAGATGATGGGCCCCACCGAACGCTACGGCAAAATCAGCATAACCGGCAAATTCCAATACGGTAACAAATACGGCCACGTGGGAGCATATCAAGCGCAGATAGTCCCCTCCGAAGCATTGCTACTCCAGTGGTCACCACCGACACAGCAATAGCACCGTAGGGTGGGTTTGAAAACCCACCATCTATCTTGCAAGCATCCCGATTTACCGGGGCATGACGACCACCCTCACACATCATTGCCGTGAGGCAACAGGCAAGAACCTAGATGCAAGATGGAGGACAAAGCTCGAAACCTGCAACCTGCATCTCGCTTAGGCAACTTTGGCGCGTTTGTTTATCAAGACCTTGGTAAGCTGGTAGTCAGCCTCCAGGTTCAACCAGAACCGTGCCGGTATCTCCGGCATAACTTCCTCGAGTTGCAAGGCGGTTTCAGCGGTAATGGCTTTCTTCCCGTTGATAATCTCATTTATCGGGTTCAATGGCCGTCCCATACGCCTGGCTAGCTCCTTCTGAGAGATACCTCGTGCCCTGATTTCCTCCGCCAGGTATTCGCCAGGTGAGATGGCAATATCAGGATAAGCATTAGTCTTAGTCACCATGATAATCCTCCACATCCATAATGCGCACTCTGTCTTCGTCGACCTTTTCAATAATAAGCCTATAGTTACCGGTAAGAGCTATCGAGTACTGCCCTGTACGGTTTCCTTTCAAGGGGTGCAACCTCAACGCCCGATGCCCATAAAGCTCAGTGAACTTGTCCACAGCCCTCAGTATTGCCAGCCGCTGAATATATTTTCGACCAAGTGGAACACCGAAGAGCCGACTCGCCTCTGAGAAGTTCACACTGGCATCAGCCAGGCGATTTGAGGAAAACTCTATTTCCACCCTTACACCCTATGGGTAAAGAATACATCAAACACATCCAGCTTGTCAAGCGCACAGCACTAGTGCCGTAGGGTGGGTTTGAAAAACCCACCATTTATCTTGCAGGCATCCCGATTTGCCGAGGCATGACACTCCTGCTCCAGTTTTCTCTCCCTTGACGGGAGGGGATTAAGGTGAGGGTGGCCCAAAACGTCATTGCGGGTCGTTCTCCTGAAGGACGTGGCAATCCCATTGGCCCTGTCATTCTTGAACGCAGTGAAGAATCTCATCCCTACCCCGTCGTAAGAATCCTACTCCAGTCGATACGCAATCGAGGCGTGACGATCCTGCTCTAGTCTTCCTCTCCCTTGACGGGAGAGGACTAGGTGAGGGTGGCCCAAGTCGTCATCGCAAGTTCATCGTGATTGTTACTTCCAGACAACCTCGGCCAGAGTGAGTGTAAATCCCCAGCCACTATCAATGATAGGCAGCCCACTCCGAATGTAAGCGCTTTTCTCTCTGAAGCACAGGATAGCAGCTAAATAAGACTGAGGAATGTGCAATTCTGCTGAATTTCACATTCCTCGGTTTTGTTCAATCCCGCTCATCCAACAAGAAATCATTTCATTGCACCTCCAACGATTTGGTGCTTTTTGTCAATACCACGCCATCTGACAAACCAGAAGAATTTCAATAACCTTGGTGCTACGAGAAGTATTGACAATCGCATAAATAGGGACTAGAATCAAAATCAGGTATAAGGGATCACCTTAGTAGCCTAAATATAGTCGCGTATTGGCTGGAGGTCCGATGGGATGAATCAGCGGGCACCGGAATCGCTGTTTGAAGGCGGTTGCTGATGCCCTTTTTGTTTAAGTTGAGCGCTGCTGGTCACTCACCGTAGCAGGTGACGGGTGGTATGTAAGATGAAATGCCCGAAATGCCAGACGGAAAATCCTGAGACGAGGAAATTCTGCCGCCAATGTGGTGCAAAGCTTTCACTGCCTTGCCCTCAATGCGGATGTGAAAACGTTCCCGGGGATAGGTTCTGCGGCGAGTGCGGTCATGACTTGTCCGTTACCCCAGAGCCGATGCTCAAACCCCTCTCCTTTGACGAGAAACTGGATAAAATACAGCGCTACCTTCCCGGAGACATCACCGAGAAGATACTGGCACAGAGAGGAAAAATAGAAGGCGAGCGCAGGCAGGTCACCGTCATGTTCTGCGACGTTGAGGGGTTCACACCACTCTCCGAGAAGCTGGCAGAGGATAAATTATACTCCCTGATCGACGAACTGTTCGAGATGATGATACACAAGGTCCACGAGTATGGGGGCACGGTGAACAAGGGTACTGGCGATGGCATCATGGCGCTGTTCGGGACGCCCATCGCCTTAGAGGATGCGCCACAACGTGCTATCCGTTCCGCCCTGGCCATCCAGCGCGAGATGGCCAGGTTCACCAGCGCCCTCAAGGAGGAGACTGAACTGCCTCTGTTACGGATGCGCATAGGCATCAACACCGGACCGGTTGTCGTCGGCACGCTGGGGAACGACCTCCGGGTGGAGTTCACCGCCGTGGGCGATACCGTCAACCTGGCCTCGAGGATGGAAGGCATTGCCGAGCCAGGCACGGTCTGTGTCACCGAGGGCACCTTCAAACTCACCGAGGGCTTCTTCCGGTTTGAGGCGCTGGGCGAGAGGCAGGTCAAGGGGAAGGAGCAATTAGTCAAGGCGTACCGTGTTATCGCACCCAGCACCAGCAGGACGAGGTTTGATGTCAGCGCCGAGCGGGGCCTGACTCCCTTTGTCGGCCGGCAGAAAGAGCTTGAGCTGCTGCTGGACGGCCTTGAGCGCGCCAGGGCCGGCAGGGGCCAGGCCTTCTCCATAATGGGCGAAGCCGGCGTTGGCAAGTCCCGGCTGCTCTACGAGTTCAGGAAGGCAATAGGAAGCGAGGATGTAACACTGCTGGAGGGCAGGTGCCTGTCATATAGCCAGAACGTGGCCTACCACCCGGTCATAGACCTGTTGAAGTCGAACTTCGATGTCAGGGAGGGCGACGAGGACTACAAAATCAGGGACAAGGTCAAGCAGGGGCTGAGGCAATTAGGTGTAGACGAAGCCTCAACTCTGCCCTATCTGCTAGAGCTGCTGGGTGTCAAGGACAGCGGCATCGATAAGATACCCATGAGCCCGGAGGGCAAAAGAGACCGGATGATGGAGGCGGTAAAGCAAATCCCGCTCAAGGGCTCGGAGATACGGCCGCTGGTTCTGGCCATTGAGGACCTGCACTGGACGGACAGGACTTCTGAGGAGGTTTTGAAGTACCTGCTGGAGAGCATACCCGGAGCCAGAATCCTTCTCATCTTCACCTACCGTCCCGAGTTCGTGCACACCTGGGGCAGCCGGTCGTACCATAGCCAGATTACCCTGAACCGGCTGTCCAACCGGGAGAGCCTGGCCATGCTCGCCTATCTCCTGGGCGCAGAGGAGATGGAGGCACAGCTCCAGGAGCTGGTATTGGAGAAGACTGAGGGAGTACCCTTCTTCATCGAAGAGTTCATAAAGTCGCTCAAAGACCTCAAGATAATCGAGAAGAAGGATGGTGTCTACCGCCTAACTAGAGATATTCACGATGTAACCATACCGGGCACCATTCAGGATGTCATCATGGCCAGGGTGGACTCCCTGCCCGATGCCGCTAGGGCGGTGCTGCAGAGAGGCTCGGCCATCGAGCGGGAGTTCGGCTTCGAGCTGATAAAGCGGGTAACCGGCATATCCAAAGACGAATTACTGTCCCACCTGTCGGCGTTGAAGGATGCCGAGCTTATTTACGAGAGAGGGATATACCCAAAGTCGACCTATATCTTCAGGCATGCCCTGACCCGCGAGGTGGTGTACAACTCGATACTGGCGGCGAGGAAAAAGAGGCTTCACCTGGACATAGGCGATGCCATCGAGGAGATATATAAAGACAGCCCGGATGAGCATTACGAGCAGTTGACCGCTCACTACATCACGGGTGAGAACTACGAGAGGGGTGCCGAGTACTGCCGGCTAGCGGCAAGGAAAAGTGAGAAAGCTGCTTCTCTTAATGATGCCATTGCCTATGGTGAGAAGAGAGTGTCTTGCCTGGAGAGACTGCCGCGCACCGAGGACGTGGAGAAAAAACTTATAGATACCCGGGCGACACTTGGTCTGTATCACACTGAAATGAACTATTGGGTTGAGGCAAAGGAGGCCGTTGAGCCGGTAGTTGAGCTGGCTTTGAAGCGTGATTATAAAAGGGGGATTGGTAGGATATACAACATAATGGGGACATATAGCTATTTTATTGAGTCGGATATGCCCACGGCCTTCAAGTACCTGGAAGAGGCCTTGAAGATCGGCGAGGATTTGACCGATATTGTCACCTTACTTTTCTCTCACTATTGGATGGCGGTTGCTCTTGGCCACAATTGTGAATTTGACAGAGCCCTTCCCCATTTTGAAAGATGTCTGGAATTAAATGTGGCAGCGAATAGCCTCTGGGGAATCGCAGGAATGAAAAGTAGCATGGTCGTATTTCTTTATAATTGGCAAGGAAAGATTGACCTGGCATATCAGACCAGCCAGGAGGCGTTGAAGCTAGCCGAAGAGAGCGGTGATACATATTCAAAGGCTACAGCCTACGACAGCCACGGCTTCGCCTGTTATCACAAGGGCTTCCTGGATGAGGCCGAGCAGTACCTGTTGAAAGCGAGTGACTTGTGTGACAGGATCAACTTTTTTTCGTGGGGCGCTGCTGCAAATTTCATCTTGGGCGAGCTCTATTTTGGTAGAGGAGAATATCAAAAATGCCAGGACTTTTATGACAAAGCAATTTCGCTAACAGAAAGTGGTAGAAATATATCCTTTATTTGGATTAATCTTTTCAGGCCAGCCTTAGCCCGGGCAAAAGTGCTGAACAATGAGAAAAGTGTTGATTTGGAAGCCTTATATGAGTATGAGGCTGAAAATCAGATCAAAGCATTTGATGGTTGGATGGCGAGATATATTGCAGAGATACTGCTAAATATCGATGATAAGCACATGTTTGAGGCGGAAGAATGGGTCAAGAAAGCCATTGAAACAGATAGCGATAACGGCACGATGTGGCAGTTGGGAATGGACTACGCCTTTTATGCGGAGCTGCTGAAACGAAAAGGCGACCTGGCAGGAGCCAGAGAAAAGCTGAGCAAAGCTATAGAAATCTACAGGGAATGCGGCGCCGACGGCTGGGTGAAAAAGTACGAGCAGGAACTGGCGGAGCTGCCAAGCAAATAATTAAGAGCAGGGATACAGACGATAGCAATGATAATAAGATTTCTCGGCACGCATAACCAGGCATCACAGGACAAGCGGCTGATCTCCTTGCTGATCGACTACATTCTGGTGGTGGATGCCGGCAACATCGTGGCCGACCTATCCTTTGACGAACAGAGGCGCATCCGGGCGATCCTGCTCTCACACGGGCACTACGACCACATCAGGGACATACCCGCCTACGCCTTCAACAACACCGTCCGCACCACCAGCGTCTATGCCACACCTTACACGTTGGAGTTCCTTTCCTCCCACCTGGCCGACGGCCTGATCTACCCGAAGTTCACGGAAAAGTACGGCTACGTGGACAGGCAGGTGCTCCAGTTCTGCCCGCTTGAGCACTATATATCACAGGACATTGAGGGCTACCGGGTAACGGCGGTGCCGGTGAACCACCCCCTCCAGGCGGTGGGATTCGAGATCACCTCCCCGAAGGGCAAAAAGGTATTCTACACGGGCGATACTGGACCCGGGCTTGCGGCCGCCTGGCAGCACGTAAGCCCGGACTACCTCATCATAGAAGTGACATTGCCCAATCGCCTGTCTGAGCAGGCGAAGGCCAGCAGCCACCTCTGCCCTGATACGCTGAAACAGGAACTGCTGGAGTTCCGCAAAACAAAGGGCTACCTGCCCCCCACCTGCCTGGTTCACATGAGCCCCGAGTACGAGAAGGAGATCATCAAAGAAGCCGCCGCCGTGTCGCGGGAGCTGAGAATCCCCATCAGGGCCATGGCCGAGGGAGATAAACTGAGCATTTAAGCGGGGGAGGTGAGAATGGAAGAGGCAAGTTCACTGTTCGAGAGGTTCCTGCGCACTTACCCGGAGGGCAGCCCCATCTTCGAGGAAGGCGCCGCGGGCTACGAGATGTTCATCGTGCACAGCGGAAAGGTCAAGCTGCTCAAGAAGTCGAAGGGCGGAGAGGATAAAACTCTGACCGTGCTGGGACCCGGCGAGTTCTTCGGCGAAATGTCGCTGATCGACGGCTCGCCCCGTTCCACGTCGGCGGTTGCCGGTGAAGAAGGCGCCGGCCTGATCGTACTGGACATGGCCAAGTTCATGTATCTTATCCAGCAGCACCCCATGTTCTCCTACACCATCATGGGCAAGCTCTCCCAGCGATTGCGCGAGGCCAACGTCAGCATTATAGGATGATGTCATGAGTGAAACGAACGCGGAACGCAAAAACTTCATCGAGCTGAGGCCGGGCATATTCCAGATCTACAACATCAAGCCGGGCAGCCACGTGTACCTGCTGAAAGGCACGGACAAGAACGTGCTGATTGACAGCGGCATCGTCGGCAACTACCCCGTGCTGAAGGAGTATTTAAACCAGGTTGGACTGAGGCCCGAGGATATCACCATGATGCTGTTGACGCACGAGCATATGGACCATGCCGGGGCAGCAGGGTACTTCGCCAAAAGCGCTATCATCGCCGCCCACCGCAACGCCGCCAACAAGATCGAGCTGCAGGACGAGTTCGTGACCCTGCAGGCCTTTGAAAACTGGCGCGCGGGCAGCATAAAGGTCGACCTGTGGCTGGAGGACGGCAACTGCATCGACCTGGGCAACTACCAGCTCCAGGTTGTCCACACACCGGGGCACTCTTCGGGCTGCATCTGCCTGTACGAGCCCTCGCAGCGGCTGCTTTTCTCCGGCGATACCGTGTTCGGCGGCGGCACGCTATCCAACATCGGGCCTTCCGGCAACATCAGCGACTACATGCACTCCATAAAGCGCCTCAACACGCTGCGGATAGACGAGCTTTACCCGGGGCACGGCAAGGTATCCAAAGAACCCGAACAGGATATGAAAAAAGCGCTGGGATACGCCATGTCGCTGTTCGAGGATTCCAAGCTGCTCTTCCAGACCCTGGCCGCTGGGAAGCAGAAAAAGCTCTGAAATTGAACTGCAGCATATTACGTCGAAAATCACTTACTTATCGTAGGTTGAAGTGACTTATCTCAAATATTCTGTGTGTTGTTTATTATCATATAAGCAGCAACGGTGTGTTTTTAGTTTGACATGCGTGGCTGACGGTCATAAACTGTGACCTGTGGAGGCGTGATGATGCAGTGTCCGAAATGCCAGGCTGAAAACAGGGAAGAGGTTAATTTTTGCGAACAGTGTGGGGCGAAGATGGAAGTAGTCTGTCCCAACTGCGAAGCCAATATCCCTCTGGGCAAGAAATTCTGTGGTAAGTGCGGTCATGACTTGTCCGTTGCTCCTGAGCCACTACTCAAACCCCTCTCCTTTGACGAAAAGCTGGATAAGATACAGCGCTATTTGCCCGGTGATCTCACCGGGAAGATACTGGCCCAGAGAGGAAAGATCGAGGGCGAGCGCCGGCAGGTCACCGTCATGTTCTGCGACGTTGAGGGGTTCACCCCACTTTCAGAGAAGCTGGGCGAGGAGAAATTATACTCCCTCATCGACGAACTCTTTGAGATGATGATACACAAGGTACACGACTACGGAGGCACGGTCAACAAGGGTACGGGCGACGGCATCATGGCGCTGTTCGGTACACCCATCGCTGTGGAGGATGCTCCCCAGCGGGCTATCCGTTCCGCACTGGCCATCCAGCGTGAGATGGCTAAATTCAGCGGCACGCGAAAGGAGGAGACTGCGGTACCACCGCTGAGGATGCGTATAGGCATCAACACCGGTCCCGTTGTGGTCGGCACGCTGGGGAACGACCTCAGGGTGGAGTTCACGGCGGTGGGAGATACGGTGAACCTGGCTTCCAGGATGGAAGGGCTGGCCCAACCGGGCACGGTCTGTGTCACCGAAGACACATTCAAGCTAACCGAGGGCTTCTTCCGGTTCGAGGTGCTGGGCGAGAGACAGGTCAAGGGCAAAGAGGTGCCGGTTAAGGCATACCGTGTAATCGCGCCCAGCACCAGCAGGACGAGGTTTGATGTCAGCGCCGAGAGGGGCCTGACTCCCTTTGTCGGCCGGCAGAAAGAACTTGAGCTTTTGCTTGACGGCCTTGAGCGCGCCAAAGCTGGCAGAGGCCAGGCTTTCTCCATAATGGGCGAAGCCGGCGTGGGCAAGTCACGGCTGCTGTACGAGTTCAGGAAGGCAATAGCCAATGAAGACGTGACACTGCTAGAGGGTAGGTGCCTGTCATACAGCCAGAATGTAGCCTACCATCCGGTCATAGAACTGTTGAAGTCGAACTTCGGTGTCAGGGAAGGCGACGAGGACTATAAAATCAGGAATAGGGTCAAGCAGGGGCTGAAGCAATTAGGTGTAGACGAAGCCTCAACGTTTCCCTATCTGCTGGAGCTGCTGGGCGTTAAGGACAGCGGCATCGACAGGATACCCATGAGCACAGAAGCCAGGAGGGAACGGACGATGGAGGCGGTAAAGCGAATCCCCCTTAAAGGTTCGGAGGTACGGCCGCTTATCATGGCCATCGAGGATCTACACTGGGCGGACAGAAGCTCCGAGGAGGCTATGAAGGACATGCTGGAGAGCATACCTGGAGCCAGGATTCTCCTCATATTCACATACCGGCCAGAGTTCGTGCACACCTGGGGCAGCCGGTCTTACCACAGCCAGGTGACCTTAAACCGGCTGTCCAACCGGGAGAGCCTGGCCATGCTCGCCAATCA
>VGOO01000001.1 GCA_016875925.1 Chloroflexota bacterium | reverse complement strand
AATATTCTTTACAGGGCATAAAGGATTCCACATCGAGATTCATCCGAGAGCTATTAGTACACCGCATAATATAGACCGATGGCAATATTTTGAAAATGTATGTAAGGATATCAATAAGAAGTTTGGGAATGATTTTGCAGACAAGTTTCACAACCATGTGCGGTTACACGACTCTATCAATAGCTGGATGGACTATTCGGGGCGCAGAGTCTGCTTAATGAGTTATGAGGTCAGCGTTGATGAACTGCATAAGCTGAGTGTCGAAAGTATCCTTACAAAAGCCAGAACGCTGGCCTGTGCAGTTCTTGATTCGCGGCTACGGCACAGTAATATCTAATCTATCGTCTGGCTACTGAACAATCAGTCAGATAGTTGCGGTCATTAAGTGGCTATTGAACCTCAACCAGTTGGGAGAGGCGGTGGATGGAGTCTGGCAGAGAATTGTTTTGAATTGATATCTCGATTGCCTGCTGAGGGCAGGCGGAGACGCAGCGGCCGCAGCCGCGGCAGGCATCACTTTTGACGGCGTGGCCATCTACCAGGCTGATGGCGTTGACGAAGCAGATGCCTTCGGTGCAGGTGCCGCAGCCGGTACAGCGGTCGGTGACGGTCACGGTGACGCCGGGCATTTTGCCTATTTTGACACCGATTTGCGGTGCGATGTGAGGTAAGGCTCGCCAGAGGCAGCAGCAGGGACAGCAGTTGCAGATGGTGAGCAATTTATCGCCCGGACCGACGCCAAGCCAGACCGTGTCTATCTTGTTGCGACCGATTAAATGAACCAATTCTGCGTCACGGCAGCGTCGTGCATGTTCCAGCGCTTCTTCCCTGGTGACGCGGCGACCAAGCTCAGGATTGATGCCTTCGGCTGCTTCTCCGAGGAAGAGACAGCCCAGCTCGATTGAATAGTCTTTGCATCTGGAAGCATCGCGACAGATGCACTTGTTCATAATCCAGTGGTAATTGGCTTTCTCGATGAAATGTTCCACTACCTGAGATGGCAGTACCATCTCCTCTGGACGGTCAATCCGCTGGTTAACCTGGATTACCTGGTCTTTGGGGAGGTACATCATGTCGTCGCCGTCGAATAGCCAGCGGTCGAGGGATTTGCCGATGAGAGGCAGCTTGGTCAGCTCGGCAATGAGAAAGCGGCCAGGGAAGCCTAGCTTCAGGAGTTCAACGAACCATAGTGGGCGTGACATATTTCCTCATAATAGGTTTCTTGCTTTCATGCTGAGGTGGGTGTGGTCGCAGACTATGATATGGTCGAGGACTTCGATGCCCAGGAGTTCTCCGGCTTCCTTGAGGCGCTTGGTGAGCTGGATGTCGTCATTAGATGGTGTAGGGTCGCCGGAGGGATGATTGTGGACGAAGATAACGCTGGCGGCAGAGTTGGCAATAGCCTGTTTGAAAGCCTCGCGGGGGTGGACGATGCTGGAGTCGAGGCTGCCCTTGGATACCTCTTCTGATTCCAGGAGGTGATTCCGTGTGTCCAGCGATAAGACGTAGAAGTGTTCTTTCCTTTTGCCTTTCAACTGGTTTTTCACTGCTTTGACTACATCCTCTGGCGATTTCACGGTCATTTGCGGTCTTATGTCCTCGTGTTCCTCTAGTCGTTTGCTTAACTCAAGTGCCGCTTTGATTTGGGTGGCCTTGGCCAGGCCAATACCCTTGACTTTGGTCAACTCTTCTATCGAGGCGGCGGCCAGGTTCTTGAGATTGCCGAATTGGCTGAGCAGCTTCTGGGCGATGACCATCACCGATTCGCCCTTAGTCCCTCGTCCTAATATCAGGGCCAATAGCTCCTGCTGTGATAGTGCAGTGGCCCCATGTTTCAGCAGCCTCTCCCGAGGCCGCTCAGATAGTGGCAGGTCATGAACGGTGAAGGACTTTGTCAAGTCAGAAAGCTCCCGATAGGGCAGTTGGCATGATAATCGCATCGCAGGCTGGAGCGGTCTGTGCTTTCCCGGGAGAGGGCAAGGATTGAAGCCATAGTTTCTCCAGGCCATCCTGGTCGAAGCTGTAGACCTGTGTCAGGGCTTCGTCGCAGGTAGCGCCTTCTTTGAGTATCATGAGCAGTTTGAAAATCTTGTCCTTGCCGTAGCTCTTAATGAGAAAGTCAACCAGGCTCTGGCTCTGGGCGTAAGAGATGTAAGCTTCCTCGGGGATGGCTGAGAAAGGACTAGAAAGGCTACGCACCGAGATGAGCCTGTCCCTCTCGATAGCCTTCTTAAGCCATTCTTCCAGGTAGGGGTCGATTTCCCCTTCGGCATGGAGTGCCAGGCCTTCGTCCAGCCAGGTGGGCAGTACGTTGCCGTAGGGGCTGAAGGTTATCTGGTGAATTACGGAATGTCCCAGCTCATGAGCCAGGGCTTTTATGCCCCAGTTCAGGTTATCTGGTGAAACTCCGATGGCGATGGTGCCGTATTCGGTGTAGGCGGTGCCACCGGTCCATTCTCGTGCGAAGATCATGGCCCCTTGCAGGTCTTTGCTATTGGCATATATGTACATGGTGATGTGCTTCTCGGGATAAACGCCCGTGTCTTTGGCCAATCTTTCCAGTGCTTCCTGTGAACCTGCCATGAGCTTCTGGGCAAAGGTTTGGTTGCCTTTGTACCAGAGTATGGTCAGCTTGTCTTCGGTCATCTCTTGCCAGGAGTAGCGGATGTCGTCGAATTTCACTTTCTGGATGGATGTGACCAACTTATTGCCGGCCTGGTCTTCGATTGTCCACCAGTACTTAACTGTGGTACCCGGGGGCAAGCTTGCTCTCCTCATGTCCCATGACCATTGCGCGACTACGGTTCGGCCTGGCGTGAATTTTGGCCAGACTTCGCTGACCACGCGAGCATAGCTCATTTTCTCGACCTCGTAGTGCAGGCGTATCCTGTTGACTTCGCTGGAGCTAGCCACCTTGATTTTGAAGGCCAATGAGCCGGGGAAGGCTATTTGAGCGGAGCTATCGAGCAGTTCTATTTCTTCCGCTGCGTGAGCGGCTGCTGACATGCTGAGTGAGGTAATAAGAAGCATTGCTATCAGCGCTAAAAGCAAGGACCTTTTTGTCATTTTTCTTCTCCTACTTTGGATCTGAGGTATGCGGTGATGAATTCGTCAATCTCTCCGTCAAGGACGCTCGCAGTATCGCTGGTCTCGTGGCCGGTGCGGTGGTCCTTTACCATTTTATAGGGATGAAGAACATAGCTTCTAATTTGGCTGCCCCAGCCAGCGTCTATGCGTTTTCCTTTGAGGCGTGCCTTTTCGGCTTCTCTCTTGTTTCTTTCGTATTGCAGCAGACGGGCGTAGAGCACTTTCAGGGCACTCTCTTTATTCTGGAATTGTGACCGTTCGCTCTGGCAACTGACAACTATGCCTGTGGGGATGTGGGTTATCCTAACTGCGCTGCTGGTTTTCTGCATGTGTTGTCCCCCGGGGCCGCTCGACCTGAAGGTATCGATTTTCAGTTCGTCAGGGTTTATCTTGATATCTTCCTCGCCCTCGGCTTCGGGGAGTACCTCGACTAGGACGAACGAGGTATGGCGGGCGTGGTCGGCATCGAAAGGTGACAGGCGCACCAGGCGATGCACGCCGTGTTCCGACTTCAGATGGGCATAAGCGTACTCTCCACGTACTTCTACAGTGGCGCTTTTAGTGCCTGCCTCTTCGCCTGGAGATATATCCAGCACTTCAGTCTTATACTTATGGTTTTCGGCCCATCTGAGGTACATCCTGAGTAGCATATCTGCCCAATCTTGGGATTCGGTGCCACCAGCGCCGGCATGGATTGCCAATATTGCGTTCCTTGAATCGTATTCATCGCTCATCATGAGGCGAAGTTCTAGCTCGTCTAGCTGGGTGGCTAGTTTCTTCGTCTCTCGTTCCAGCTCGTCCTGGAGCGAGTGCTCCTCTTCTTCTAGTGCCAGTGTAGCCATTTCTCGAATTTCGGTGGCTTTTTTCTCCAATCCGCGCCAGGTCTGAACGGTGGTTTTGGCGGCACTTAGCTGGCGCATGGTGGCTTGAGCTTTGGTTGCATCCTGCCAGAAATCGGGATGGGCGGCTTCAGCTTCTAACCTGGGGATTTCCCTTTCCTTTCCGGCTATGTCAAAGACGCACCATCAAGTCTGATATTCGGCGGTGCAGGGATTCTAGCGTGTCTATGGTCTCTTGCATGGCGGCTCCATTATATAGGTTTGAAGTTTAGGTGAATAACCTCGGTTCAACGGCTTCAAGTGCTTTTATGGTAGTGATTGGGTTGCCTCCGGCGGCGATATGGGCTAATCGGCAAGGCTCGGGGAGGCGATGACTGCGGCAGCAGTGCAGAGCCCAGTATACTGCGGAGGGCAGGTCAACTTTGTGGCCTATTGAGATGTAAACAGGGCTGACATCGGTCTTGGTTCTGAGCACTGCTCCGATGGTTTCATCCTTGTCAATAAGGTCGGCGTAAGAGCCGGCTTTGCTGGCTGGCAACTGGTGCTGACCACAGAGTCTGGACTTGGCGCAGCCTATGGTGGGTACATCCAGTATAAGACCCAGGTGTGAGGCGATGCCAAGTCGTCTGGGGTGGGCAATGCCTTGACCGTCGACCAAGAGGAGGTCTGGGTTTTGTGAAAGCTTCTGGCAGGCAGCCAATATCAGCGGAGCTTCGCGGAAGGAGAGAAGCCCAGGGATGTAGGGGAATGACAGCTTACCCTTTGCAATTGCCACTTCCACTAGCTGAAGTTCGGGATAACTGAGGACAACTGCCGCAGCATAGCCGATGCCTGCTGAGTTTGGCTTGGATATGTCAACGCCGGCAACGTAGCGTGGCTTGTTGACCTCGTTATTCTTAGATATGCGGCTAGCCAGGTCCAGTTGAAGCTTCTGTGCCTGAGCTGGGCTGAGCTGCCAGCTATGAAGTTCCTGGAATTTCATGCTCTGATTATAATGGCAATGCGTGCTGCTGGCAATATGGGTGAAGTTGACAGTGGGAGTTGCTTGTAGCATAATAGCCGCTGAAATTCACAAGGGGGTTTTATCTGCATTTAACAACATGGTCAGAATAAGATTAAGACGCGTAGGCGCCAAGAACAAGCCGATGTATCGTGTAGTGGTAGCCGATAGGCGGTCACCTCGCGATGGTGCCTTTATAGAGATCATCGGCAAGTATAATCCACTGGTGGACCCAGAGGTTTTCTCTTTTGATGAGGAAAAAGTGTTGGAGTGGCTCAAGAAGGGTGCTCAGCCTAGCCAGACTGTGTCCAGGCTGCTTTACAAGGCTGGCATTATGGAGAAGTTCAAGCCAGGTTCGACGCCTAAACTGGTGTCACGAAAATCGAAAGCAACTAGCAAAACCAAATCATCCAGCGAGGAGACGTCGTGATGAAGGAGCTAATAGAGTATATCGCCAGATCCATTGTAAGAGCACCAGATGAGGTGAAGGTTACTCAAGAG
This sequence comes from Chloroflexota bacterium, assembly GCA_016875925.1. Taxonomy (GTDB): domain Bacteria; phylum Chloroflexota; class Dehalococcoidia; order GIF9; family UBA5629; genus VGOF01. The sequence goes on along the minus strand of VGOO01000001.1, from coordinate 66,199 downwards.
AACGACGATGACGGCGTCGTAGTGAAGCTAGAAGTTGCCCCTGATGATAAGGGTAGAGTTATAGGACGGCAAGGTCGCGTTGCCGAGGCGATGCGCACTTTACTTCGCGTAGTGGCCACCAAGGAAGGCGTCCGCGTCAGGCTGGAAATCGTATAGCCACATCGATTGCCTGACCGTAAGGTCTTGGAGACAGGGCACCAACTCTCTGATATCCAGAGTAAGGCCGAAGGCGCACCTAGAAACCTGGTTTCGGTGCCCTTCTGGCTCGTCTTTCGGCTATTCTGAGGCGGATCAGCGACCGTCTGAGCGCAGCTTCAGCGCGCCTTTCGTCTAGGCCCGGAGGATGTGTTCTTAGCCGTTCTTCAGCTCTGCGTTTTGCAGCTTCAGCACGCTCTACGTCTATTTCCTCAGCGCGCTCACAAGCATCGGCTAGAACTATTATCTTATCTGGACGGACCTCGAGAAAGCCTCCGGTAACGGCTAAGTAGGTCTCATCATGTCCTTTCCTGATGAGTAACTCGCCAGGTTGGAGCATGGTCATCAGTGGAGCGTGGTGGGGCAATATACCCAATTCACCAACAACGCCCGGGACGACCACAACATCAACGTCATCGGACATCACCTGGTGTTCGGCTGTTATGACATCCAATCTTATGGGGGACACTATGCTACCTCCATTTTCTTGGCTTGCTCTACGGCTTCGTCAATGGTGCCTACCATGTAGAAGGCAGCTTCTGGGAGGCTGTCATGTTTGCCTTCAAGAATTTCCTTGAAGCTGCGGACAGTCTCTTTGATGGGCACGTATTTGCCAGGTCTGCCGGTAAAGGCTTCAGCCACGAACATAGGCTGGGAGAGGAATCTCTGAATACGGCGTGCCCTGGATACGGTGGTCTTGTCTTCGTCGCTAAGCTCTTCCATGCCTAGTATGGCGATTATGTCCTGCAGGTCCTTGTAGCGCTGCAGTACCTGTTGTACGCCACGTGCCACCTGGTAGTGCTCTTCGCCTACGATTTGAGGGTCGAGGATTCGGGATGTAGAGGCTAACGGGTCAACGGCAGGGTAGATGCCCAACTCAGAGATGGCGCGGTCTAGTGCGATTACGGAATCGAGGTGGGCGAATGTGGTCACAATTCCTGGGTCTGTATAGTCATCGGCCGGTACGTAGATTGCCTGAAAAGAAGTGATTGAGCCTTTCTTGGTGGAAGTTATCCTCTCCTCTAATTCACCTACATCGGTGGAGAGGGTAGGCTGATAGCCAACCGCTGATGGCATGCGTCCCAGCAGCGCTGAGACCTCCATGTTGGCCAGGATGTGGCGGTAGATGTTATCGATGAATAGTAGGACGTCTCGTCCCTCCACCTCTCGGAAGTATTCGGCCATGGTTACGCCTGTAAGTCCGACTCTGGCGCGGACGCCCGGCGGCTCGTTCATCTGCCCAAAGACGAGCACCGTCTTTTCGATAACACCGGATTCCTTCATCTCTCGCCAGAGGTCATTACCTTCTCTTGACCTTTCTCCAACGCCGGCGAAAACAGAAAAGCCACCGTGCTGGGTGGCGATATTGTGTATCAACTCCTGGATAATAACAGTTTTACCCACGCCTGCACCGCCAAAGGCGCCGATTTTGCCGCCCTTGGTGAACGGAGTGATTAAGTCGATGACCTTGAGGCCTGTCTCCAGCATCTGCGAGGTAGTCTCCTGTTCGTCCAAAGGTGGTGGTGGGCGATGTATAGGGAAACGTTCTTTTGCCTTTACTTCTCCGAGGTCATCCAGAGGTTCACCGAAGACGTTGAACAGGCGGCCTAAGGTTGCGGGACCTACGGGAACTGCAACGGGTGCGCCAGTATCTATAGCCTCTATGCCTCTCTCCAGTCCATCGGTGGGACAGAGGGCCAGGCAGCGTACCCAGTTATTTCCAATGTGATGCTGGACTTCCAGGACTATCTTGCTGCCATCCTGATTGATCTCTATGGAGTTGTATAGCGCCGGCAGTTGCTCCTGGGGAAACTCTATATCGACGACAGTGCCGATTACCTGGACTACTTTACCTTTGTTCAAATTGTCACCTCCTTTAGCGCAGACTTTCAACGCCTCCGGTGATATCGAGTAGTTCTGTGGTTATCATTTCCTGGCGAGCCTTGTTCAAGATAAGAGTAAGCTCGTTGATAACCTCGTTGGCGTTTTCAGTGGCATTGCGCATGGCCACCATCCTGGCTGCCTGCTCGCTGGCGATAGCCTCGAGGATGGCATGAAATATTCTCATATCTACATAGCGTGGTAGAAGCTCTCCCAGTACAAACTGTGGGCTGGGTTCGTAGATATATTCGGTGGTCTCTGTTTTAGGGATAGGTGCAGGCTCTATGGGGAGCAATTGTTCTATAGTCGGCTCCTGTACCATAACGGTGATAAACCTGGGATAAGCAATGTAAACATGGTCAACATAGTGGTTGGCATAGTCTTCCAGGACAATACGAGAGATATGTATGGTATCCAGCAATTTGGGACGGTCGCCGATTTTTGTTTCCTCGGCTCGTATATTGCGCTGGTGGCGGAGCATGAAGTCGCGGCCTTTGCGTCCGATTGTGATAAGAGTTACTGGGATGTTTTGTTGCAGGATGAAGTTTCCGGTGAGGCGGTTCATATTGGCATTGAGGCCGCCGCAAAGTCCTCTGTTTGTGGTGATGTGGACTACGGCTATCCTGTTTACCTTGGCCCTTTTCTCCAGAAGTGGGTGCAGAGGGCCGTTGCTAGAGGTCTCAGCAGCCAGGTCGGAGATTACTTGTTGTATTTTGTCGTTGTAGGGGCGGCCAGAAAGTGCGTTCTCTTGGGCACGTCTCATTTTGGCCGTGGCAATCATCTCCATGGCCTTGGTGATTTTGGCCGTATTCTGGACGCTACGGATGCGTCGACGAAGAAGGCGCGGGCTAATCATAGTTGTTCTTTAGTAGGTAAAGGTCTGTTTGAATGCCGAAATCGCTGATTTCAGCATCTCTTCAGTTTCCTTTTTTATCTCCTTGTCCTTGGCGATACGCTGCCCTATATCAGGATGGTTCGTCTCCATAAAACGATGAAAGTTCTGTTCGAAGGCAGCGATTTTATCTACAGGCACGTCATCCAGATACCCGTTAGTGACGGCGTAGAGGATGGTTACCTCTTTATCCAGTGGCATTGGGCTATATTGTGGTTGTTTCAGTATCTCGGTGATTCGCTGTCCGCGCTGCAATTGTGACAATGTGGCTTTGTCCAGGTCAGAGGTGCCGAACTGGGCAAAAGTGGCTAGTTCGCGATATTGGGCCATGTCTAGCCTTAGTTTTCCGGCTACTTGTCTCATAGCTCTGGTCTGGGCATTGCCACCGACGCGGGATACCGAAAGGCCGGCGTTCAATGCTGGGCGGACGCCGGTATTGAACAGGTCTGTCTCCAGATATATCTGGCCATCGGTGATGGATATTACGTTTGTTGGGATGTATGCCGAGAGGTCACCGGCCTGAATCTCGATTATGGGCAATGCGGTCAGTGAGCCTCCGCCGAACTCGGGAGCCAGTTTGGCGGCACGTTCCAGGAGGCGGCTATGTAGGTAGAAAACGTCGCCGGGGTAAGCTTCTCGACCCGGTGGGCGACGTAGTATCAATGACATTTGGCGGTAAGCCCAGGCGTGCTTGGTCAGGTCGTCATAGATAACTAGGGCATCCCTGCCCTGTTCCATAAATTCTTCTCCTACGGCGCAGCCGGCGTACGGTGCTAAGTATTGGAGAGGGGCGGGGTCAGATGCGTTGGCTACTACTATTATGGTATGCGCCATGGCGCCGTATTTCTTGAGTGTGCCTATAACCTGAGCTACTTTGGAGGTTTTCTGGCCAATAGCCACATAGATGCAAATGAGGTTGCCGTCTTTCTGGCTGATAATAGTATCGAGAGCTATGGCTGATTTACCTACGGAGCGGTCACCGATTATAAGCTCACGCTGGCCACGGCCGATGGGAATCAGGCTATCAACTATCTTTATGCCTGTATGCACCGGGGTTCTTACTGGTTCCCTCATGACTACGTTGGGTGCAACCCTCTCCACTGGCCTAATCCTGGTGGTTTTTATCGGCCCCATGTTGTCCAGAGTGTTGCCTAGGGGGTCGATTACACGGCCGATGAGTTCGTCGCCGACAGGCACCTCGACGACTTTTCCGGTGCAACGCACTTCGTCGCCCTCTTTGATATGGCTGTAGTCGCCGAGGATAACCGCAGCTACATTATCATCTTCCAGATTGAGGGCTAAACCCATTGTCCCGTTGGCAAATTCCAGCAGCTCGTTGTATTTAGCGCCACGCAGTCCATGGATGCGGGCGATGCCGTCTCCCACCTCTGTCACTGAGCCTACATCTACCATGGTAACGGTGGTGCCGAAATGCTGGATTTGCTCTTTTATCACTGATACTATGTCTCGTCCTGCAGTAGTCATGCTGTTTACTCCCTTACAGGTAACTAGCTGGCGGTTTCAGCCAAACCTTTTTTCATTTGCTCCAATTCACTGCGTATGCTGCAATCGATGAGACTGTCATCGATTCTGGCTACGAACCCACCGATGATGTCGGCGTCGACCTTGAGGCTAAGGCTGAGCTTCTTGCCGGTCATAGTTTCCAGGCTCCGGGCGATTTTCCTTTTGCTTGTGTCATCTAGTGGGATGGCTGTAGTGACTTCAGTATGCCTTATGCCGCGATGTTCATCGAGTAGACGCTGGTATTCGTCTGCAATTTGGGGAATGCTCCTGAGGCGTCCTTTGAGTATTAGAATATAGGCCAGATTCAAGGCTAGCGGGCTTACCTTGCCCAGTTTTTCCTGAGCCAATTTGGCCTTGAGGTCAAAAGGCACCTTCGGGTTTTCCAAAAGAGACACGGTCTCAGAATCCTGAGCTAGTTCGGTGATTTTCTTCAGGTCAGGCCGCCATTTCTCTAGCTCGCCATTTTCCCTGGCAATCTCGAAAACAGCCTGCGCATAACGTTTACTAGAAACAGTTGCTGGCATTTACTGTGGCCTTCTATTTTCGTTTAAATGTCGCGCTCTCTTTGAGCACTTCGTCGATTAGCTTGCGATGCTTCCCTTTATCCAGTGTTTCTCTGGTCACCTTTTCTGCAGCCAGAATAGCTATGTCCACAAACTCCTTACGCAGGTCGTCGATGATTTTATCTCGTTCTTGCCGGATCTCGGTTTGTGCTTTAGCCAGAATGGTCTCGGCTTCTTGTCGGGCTTTCTCCTTGGCTTCTTCTTTGAGTCTCTCGCCGATCTGTGTTGCTTGTGCTATTACAGTTTGGCCTTCTTTCCTGGCTGTTTCCAGGTGTGCTTTTATCTCCTCTTCGCTACGTGCTGTCTGTTCCTTGATTCTCTCCGCTTGCTCAATGCTCTCCTTTATTTTGGCTTGTCGTTCATCGAGCACTCTTAGCACTGGTCGGTACAGTACCAACGTTAGCAGGCCGAACAGGATAAGGAAATTTACGACGAATGCTATTAGAAGCGGCAGGTTAATTCCTAGACCTTCCATATTATCTTGCCAATGTTAATTTTAGTTTCCTAACCTGCTGCCGATAGCAGGAAGGAACCAATAAGTATTGCCATCAGGATAAACCCGGCTACTACAAATAGGCCGAGTATAATGGCACCGATAATAACGCCGAATGAAATCGGCAAACCATCATCTTGCATTGGTTGTTCCCCCTTTACTATACGACTATGGCGAGGATTATTGCTGTGATTAGGGCATAGATGCCGATGGCTTCAGCCAAAGCGCCGATCAGGATCATGTTGGTCAGGATTGGCCCTCTGGCTTCGGGGTTTCGTCCCAGGGCTTGCATGGCCCCGAAGCCGATCAGACCCAGGCCCAGTCCCGGCCCGAGAAAGCCTAGCCCGGCAACTAGTCCCACTGCCAGCATTTTCATTGCTTCTGCGTCCATTTATCTTCTCCTTTCACGCGTGTTCTTCCTCAGTGTGTGGTGTCAAAGCGATTACGCCAAATACTAGAGTCAATCCAGCAAAGATAAGAGCTTGGATGAAACCGATTAGAAGTTCAAGTCCGTAGAATGGTATGGTGGCTATCAGCGGGACAAGAAAGCAGACTACCAGCAGCAGTATCTCTCCTGCAGTCATGTTGCCAAAGAGACGAAAGGTGAAGCTGATAATCCTGATGAAGTGGCTGAATACTTCTAGGCAGCCGACAAAAATATTGATGAATCCGAAGAGGATTCCTGTTATGGCTGGTCGCAACTTCCCTTTGAACAGACTAACTATGCCGTCGCGGAGCTGGTCGAATTTGAAGAAGCTGTTGATATATTTGGGAATACCAATGGCACGGAATCCCAGGTATTCGACAAAGATGAATGATACCAGTGCAATAGAGAGCGGTACATTCACGTCGGTGTTGGCAGCCCTGAGCAACGGGACGAAAACGCTCTCATGCTCGTGGACTTCGTTGATGCCGATTGAGCCATAGAAGGGGAGGAGTCCCATATAAGCATTAGTGATAACGTAGAGAAATATAGTAGCTACTACAGGGAAGAGGGTACGAGCGTTTTTCTGCCCTGCCACGCCGGTGATGAAGTTCAACAATGTCTCCACGACCATCTCAGCGAGGCTCTGAAGCCTTCCTGGGACCAGGGTCATTTTTCGGGTGCAGGCATAGAAAAGCCATGCTAACACCATGATGGTAAGCCAAGAGGCAATTAAAGTGTTGGTGATGACGAAGCTGCCGAGGTGGGCTACACCCTCTGAGGGGAGTTCGACGTGAGGTTTGGGGACGGCTAGGGCTTTGGGGGGTGCAATGCCTAACAGGCTAGCGCCGAGCGGGCCAACGATAAGGCCGGTGAGGAATAGGGCGAGGATGAAAATGCCGACTATGGCCGCGATTTTCATGGAACAACCACCTCTCGCGGCCATGGTACTACTTGGCTCCCTTCATCCTGTTGTTTCTTTCCATCTCTTCGCGCTGAAAGCGGCGAAGCATCTGGTATAGCCCATAGAAGGCAGTTATGGTACCCAGCCCGAACCCGATAAGGGTGAATAGTGGATGGGTGTCAAACTGGCTTGGACGGTCTAGCCAGTAACCTATACCTGTTGGTATAACAATACTCAAAGCCACGTACCACCCGACCGTAGTTAGAAACCAGAGAGGCCTTGCCCATTCCATTCGTGGCGGCTTCTCTGGTTTGTCTTGCCGCTTTATGTCATGCGTGTTTTTCTGAGTCAAAACGACGTGCTTTTCCCGCCGCCCTTATGCGACAACTCTTGTGGTAGATTGTTTTCCAGTTAGCCTGCCATGAGCAAGCGTCTTATATCTTAATGCCTAACTACCATTAAGGAGCTTGGCGAAGTTGCCGTCGAGCCCTCGGAGGTGGCCATGTATGTTTGCCCCGACGTCACTCTAGAACCCAGGACATTCATTTTGTCTATGTCATAGGGTTGTCCACAGTCACAACATTTTAGGCGGGGCATTGTTTTTCTTAAGAACTGGCTATTCATTATTCGTCTATTCGTCTGTTTCTAAGATTTGTGTTTTCCCAGGTCATCCAGGTCAAGCGTGTTGATGAAGTCGTAGAATGCGGAAAGCTTTTTCAGTTCTTGCTCGTCCATCTTTTTGTCGCCTGTCTGTTTCTCGTGACTCTTGTCTATGGGGACTGGTTTTCCGGTTTCTCTATCTAGTATGATGCCAGCTTTTTCCAGAATGGACTCCTCGACGTATATGGGTGCGGTAGCCCTGACCGCAAGTGCTATAGCATCACTGGGGCGGCAATCGATCTCTATCTGTTTTCCATTGGTGTTCAGGGTGATTTTGGCGAAGAACGTGTCGTTGCGCAAGTCGTTGACCACGATAAAGTTGACTTTGGCGCCAAGAGTGCAAATTACTGAATCGAGCAGGTCGTGCGTCATGGGGCGTGCGGTATCAAGGTTTTGCAGTTTCATTGATATGGCGTCTGCCTCTGCTGGCCCAATCCAGATAGGCAGGTAACGGTCTGATTTCTTTTCCCTGAGGATGACAACGTGCTGGTAATTCATAAGGCTCACTCGAATGCTGTCGATTACCATCTCTATCATGGTGGTCCCTCCGTATCTGACGGCGACAGTGCCATTCTAACGTATCGGCTATTGACTGTCAATTTGAATTGATAGAGGGACTGTGGCTATTTTTGCTTGATGAGTCTCCTTCTATCTCTGTACTTTCTGGGCATCTGTTATTCAGGATAACATACTATATCAGGATGGGCTTGAGTGTCAGTGCCTATTCCCAGTTGAGCAAAATGCCTAATCGGGGTTGTTGCTGGTAGCGGAATCATCACCATTGAGCTGAATAGCTATGTGATATAATCGTGGTGGGCTGGTGTGGACGGGTCAATATTCTTGCTATCGGTAATACCGTGAAAGCATTATTACAGCGAGTGGTGAAAGCCTCGGTCATGGTGGATGGAGTGGTGGTGGGGGAAATTGGTCATGGACTTGTTGTTTTTGTTGGCGTTGCCCTGGGGGATACAGAGAGAGATGCTCGCTACCTGGCGGATAAGGTGTGCAACTTGCGCATCTTTGCAGATGAAGCCGGCAGATTCAATCGTTCTGTGTTAGATATCGGCGGAGAACTCTTGGTTGTTAGCCAGTTTACGCTGCTGGCTGATGCTAAGAAGGGCCGAAGACCTAGTTTGACCGAGGCAGCTCCACCTGAGCAAGCCGAGCCTCTGTTCAACCTATTTGTTTGCTTCGTCCGCGACGCTGGGTTGAAGGCGGAGACAGGGCGATTTCAGCAGCATATGCTGGTGGAGATTCACAATGATGGCCCTGTAACTATAGCCCTCGATAGCAGAGACAAAATCTCCTAGATTCTACCACTTGCATTTGCAACTGTTTGCAATTTCTAGTGTTTTCTGATATATTGACTGTTGTGAGTTGTATTATCCAGCTTCAGCAGCGGGGCTATCGGTTAACGCCGCAGAGAATGATGGTGGTAGAGGCATTGCATGGCGGTGCCGACCACATCAGTGCCGAAGAGATTTACGAGCAGGTTCGGGACAGATATCCCTATGCTAATATCTCCACGGTGTATCGGACATTGGAGTTGTTGAAAGAGCTTGGGTTGGTTACTGAGGTTGAATTGGGTGATGGTAGAGTTCGTTATCACCCAGCGGAAAGGGGCCGTCATCACCATCTTGTGTGCCAGAAGTGCGGAATTATCCTCGACCTTCCCGAAAATGCCATTTCAAACCTTGAGGATGTGCTATTCCATGAGTATGGATTTCAGGCTGATTTGAGGCATTTAGCGATATTTGGCTTATGCACTGAATGCCGGAATTAGTTTTTCAAGCCGATTTTTGGGCTTGATGTTTAGCTTTTCGTATAGTACGGAGGTTTGTCATGCATATTCCAGATGGTTTTGTGACTGTGCCTGTGGCTAGTGCTGGCATAGCGGTATCTGCCGGTTTTGTGGCTTATGCGGTTAAGGCAACCAACAAGAAGTTGGGGGAGAAGCAAGTGCCACTGATGGGGGTATTGGCTGCATTCATCTTTGCGGCTCAAATGCTTAATTTCCCTATAGCTGGTGGTACGTCCGGGCATTTCTTAGGAGCTGCGCTGGCTGCTATATTGCTTGGCCCGTGGGCCGGCATGATAGTGATGACCTGTGTGCTGATAGTGCAATGCTTGATTTTCCAGGATGGCGGGCTTCTTGCCTTGGGTGTTAATGTGCTTAACATGGGTGTTATAGGCTGTCTCACCAGCTACTATATTTACAGGGGTGTTTTTTCGCTTTTCGGTGGTAGTAGAACCGGTGTTCTGCTAGGTGGTGGGATTGCAGCTTGGTTTTCGATTGTGATAGCTGCGGTTATGGCGGCACTAGAGCTAGCCATATCAGGTGCTGTGCCTTACAGGGTAGCGCTTCCGGCAATGGCTGGCGTGCATGCACTGATAGGCATTGCTGAAGCCCTGATTACCGTCGCAGTGCTCAGCCTGGTATTGGCTACGAGAGCTGACCTTCTAAAGTTATGGAATTTGGAAAGGAGCACATAAGCATGAGGTTAAAATGGTGGCATGGCGTTTTGGTACTGACTTTTCTGTTGGTGCTCTTGTCTCCATTGGCATCATCCTGGCCGGATGGTCTGGAGCGGGTGGCTGAAGACTATGGATTTGCCGAAAAGGCTGCTGATAGCCCTTATCAATTTATTCCTGACTACGTAGTGCCTGGTGTGCGAAGTGATGCCCTGGCCACTATTCTGGCTGGAATGATAGGTACGCTTATATTGTTTGGCATTGGTTATGGATTAGCCAGATTGCTGCGATCAAAAAATGAAGCATAGCTTTATCGACGAATACAGCGAACTTGACAGCCTGATACACAAGCTTGACCCGCGGACGAAGCTGGTTGTCGCTCTGGCTTTCGTCATTGCCGTGGTGCTAACACCGATAACAAGTTGGCAGGCATTCATTTCATATTTCTGCGTTATCGTAGTTTCACTTGTTCTTTCCAAATTACCTCTATTCTATGTGCTTAAGAGATCTCTGGTAGTGTTTCCTTTTGTGCTGATGATTGCTCTTTTCATCCCATTTTTTAAACAGGGTGAGGTGGCTGGGAGCTACAATATCGGGCTGTGGCAAGTTTCGGTGACTTATAGCGGCTTGCTGGTGCTGGCGAACGTGGTTATTAAAGCCTGGCTGTGCATCCTTAGCCTGATATTGCTGTCATCAACTACTAAGCTTGCCGATTTGCTTAAAGGCTTGCAGCAATTTAGGGTTCCCCAGGTTATTGTTTTAATTCTTTCTTTTATGTATCGTTACATTTTTGTGCTGGCAGACGAGGTGATGAGGATGAAGCAGGCGCGGGATAGCCGGAATTTCGGTGGGCGGCGGCTGCATCAATTGAAAGCCATCGGCAACATGATTGGTACGTTGTTCATTCGTAGCTATGAGCGTGGCGAAAGAGTCTATGCCGCTATGATAGCTAGAGGGTTTGATGGGGAAGTCCGCACAATGCGCACACTGAGTTTCGGTCGGGCTGATGCTTATTTTGGCATAGCTTTTGTCCTGGCGCTTATTATTCCCGGTGTCCTGTGGTGGTAGGTTCAGATATGGAAAAAACTGTCGAGATTGTAGACCTTTCCTTTACTTATCCTGATGGTCATCGTGGCCTGGAACGTGTGAGTTTGGGCATTTACTCGGGTGAGAATGTAGCTGTCATAGGTCCCAATGGTGCTGGCAAATCGACGCTTCTGCTTCATTTGAATGGTATTCTGAGGAACAATGGCGCGGTAAGGATTTGCGGTTTGCCGGTACAGGAAAAGAATCTGAGGGAAATGAGGCGGAAGGTGGGTCTGGTATTCCAGGATCCGGAGGATCAGCTTTTTTCTCTTAGTGTTTTTGACGATGTTGCTTTTGGCCCCGTGAATATGGGTTATGCTGAGGCAGAGGTCAAGCAGCGTGTCGACCGGGCGCTGGAGTGGGTATCGATGATGGGATATGGCGAACGTTCCTCACACCATCTTAGCTTAGGGGAGAAGAAGCGGATTGCCATAGCCACTGTCCTCTCGTTGGATCCTGATGTTCTAGCACTGGATGAGCCTACGAGTAATCTTGACCCTAGGAGCAAATGGGCATTGATCGGTCTGTTGAAAAAACTGCCTATGACAAAGATAATTGCCACCCATGACTTGGAAATGGTCCGCATTTTGTGTCAGCGAACTGTAGTGCTTGATGGTGGTAGGGTAGTGGCCGATGGTAAGACATCGGATATACTTGGAGATGTTGCTTTACTGCGTGCACATGGTCTGGCGCCTAGTGATGACTAGGCTATCTCAAGTTCCAGGCTGATATCTAGTGCTTTAGCGGAGTGGGTCAAGGCTCCTACCGAGATGAGGTTGACACCGGTTTCGGCTACTGCTTTGACTCTTTCTATGGTTATCCCGCCTGAGGCTTCGACCAATGCACGGCCCCCGATGAGTTTTACCGCCTGGCGCATATCCTCCAGGCTCATGTTGTCCAGCATAATGATATCTGCGCCGGCTTCAGCAGCTTCTGCAGCCTCTTGTAGATTTTTGACTTCGATTTCTATTATTAGCTTGTTGGTGCCTTTCTGGCGGGCTTTGCTGATGATTTCTTTCATACTCAGCCCCTGATGGCGGAGTGCCATCAGGTGGTTGTCCTTGATTAGGAAACCATCTCCCAGGTGCATGCGGTGATTCTTTCCGCCACCAATCCATACTGCATATTTCTGCAGTCTTCTCAATTCAGGCAGGGTCTTTCTGGTGTCGGTAATTCTAACTCGGAGTCCTTTGACTGCTTCCACATAACGAGCCGTTTCTGAAGCAATGCCGCTTAAATGTTGGAGGAAATTCAGGGCTACGCGTTCTGCTTTCAGTATGCTCGCAACTCTGCCCTCTATGGTTGCTATTACGTTGCCTGGTGTCACAGGGATGCCATCGGCTGTCAGGGTTTCCACTTTCAGTTCGGGGTCGACCTCGAGGAAGACATGTCTAGCGATTTCAGTCCCAGCGACTACTCCTTTTGCCTTGGCTAACAGAATGGCTTTGCCTCGCTGGTCACTTGATACCAGTGTCTCAGTAGTTACATCTCCTTTTCCCAGGTCTTCGGCCAGCGCTCGTTCGATAAGTTCTTTGGTTTGGCTGTCCAGTGGTTCCATCATCTTGCTTTGATTCTACCAGAGATGGCATGAAATACAAATAGGGGATAGAGAGCTTTTCCAGATGTTATTCCTTTCTCAGTTGGCCACTGTATTTAAAATTAAATTGGTTGGGTGGTTCTTGCCGTGCTAAAATTCGGTACGGGCTAGGCTTGCCCCATTATGGGGTTGTGGCTAGCCCTGTGGGTGTTTGCGATGGACCTTTCTTGTTTAACTTCTTTGGTAAGAGGGTTGCCTGAATTCAATCGACTGAAGGCCATGTTGCTCGAAAGGAGGGCTGGCGGGAGTAGGCTGCTGGTGCCTGACCCAGCGCGTCCTTATGTGCTAGCTGCTCTTTATCAGGAGCTTGGCTTGCCGCTTCTGGTGGTTACTGCACAGTCTGAGGAGGCAAGGAGACTTTTTGAACAGCTACAGGCCTGGTGCCCCAGTCAATTGCCGCTGCATTTTTTCCCCGAAACTGAGTTCTTGGCTGAAGATAGTGTGACCGATGACCCTGTTGTCACCTCCGAAAGGTTGCAGGCACTTTCTGCTCTTTCACAAGTGGGTTCTTTTGGTGATGACCGGCCTCCGTTGGTGGTTTGTTCGGCCTTAGCAGCAGTCAGCAAGACGTTGCCTAGAGCTGGCTTTGTTGCAGCCTCTCACGACCTCAAGGTGAGAATGGCTCTTGAGCCGGCGCAGCTAATAAGGCGCTGGCAGGATATGGGCTATGAGTTGGAAAACATAGTTGAAGTGCCTGGGACAATGGGCCGACGCGGTGGCATAGTCGATATTTTTTCTCCGAACAATGACTTGCCTGCCAGGATTGAGTTTTCGGGGAATCAGATAGAAAGCATCAGGCTGTTTGACCCGCAGACGCAACGCTCGTCAGCATTGGTAGCATCGGTAACTATAGTGCCGGTTTGTGAGATGGGCATATGGCAGAGCACCAGCACCATCCTTGGTTATTTGCCTGGGAATTCTCTTTTAGTCACAGATGATCTTGATGAGATGCGGGCTGTTATTACCAAGCTGGAAAGTGAGCTAGAGGAATTCCATCGGGAGCAGGGTGGCTCTTGTCTGGTCTGCTCCTCTATCTTGGCTGATTTCGAGACCGGGCTTCGGAGATTTGAGCGACGTCTAATGCTGTGCTCATGGGATGTCCAAGGGTCTGGAGATACAAGCTATGCATCTCTGCCTCTAAAACCTGCGCCCGGCTATGGGGGCAGGCTAGACAATTTTATGGCTGGTCTAAGGGTGATGCTAAATGAGAATCGTCGAGTTGTCATAGTCAGCCAGCAGGCAAAGCGGCTTGCCGAGCTGCTTCAGGACGAGGATGTTTTAGTTCAACACGTATCTTCTATAGAGCGTATCCCTTCTCAGAAATCCGTGACAATTGTTCAAGGGTCAATGGCTGAGGGCTGGTCTATCAAGGATAGTTTAACCTTGCTTACCGATAAAGAAATTTTCGGCTTGGTGAAGGAGAGACGCTTGCCTCGCAAGAGGCCGGTCCGCTATCACAGGTTTATTTCTGATTTGCTGCCCGGTGATTACGTTGTTCATGTTGAGCATGGTATTGCCCAATTCTTGGGATTGACTAGAATGCCTACGGAGGGTGTGGAGAGGGAATATCTTGTTCTGGAATATGCTCTTGGCGATAAGCTGTATGTACCCACGGAGCAGGTCGACCGTGTCGGCCGGTATGTGGGTGCTGATGACCGGGTACCTGCGCTGAGCCGTTTAGGAACCCAGGAATGGGCACGTGCAAAGCAGCGAGTTAAGGAAGCAGCAGCAAATATGGCTGAGGAGCTTCTAAATCTTTATGCCAGAAGAGAGGTGACAGAGGGCTTCGGTTTTTCTGCCGATAACCTGTGGCAGCAAGAGCTGGAATCCTCCTTTCCATATGTGGAGACTTCTGACCAACTGGAAGCTGTGCAAGCTGTGAAGGCTGACATGGAGAAGCCAAGGCCCATGGACAGACTGATATGTGGCGATGTGGGTTATGGTAAAACTGAAGTGGCGCTTCGCGCTGCCTTCAAAGCAATAATGGATGGCAAGCAGGTGGCTTTTCTCGTGCCGACTACGGTGCTGGCGCAGCAGCATCTCTTCACATTTGGTGAAAGGCTTCAAGCCTTTCCGGTGCGTCTGGCGATGCTGAGTCGCTTTTGCACCGAAAAAGAGCAAGCAGATATAATCGCTGGCCTGGCTGTAGGAATGATCGATATTTGTATTGGCACTCATCGTCTATTACAGAAGGATGTCAGGTTCAAGGATCTTGGCCTGGTGATAATAGATGAGGAGCAACGTTTTGGTGTGGTACACAAAGAGCATTTTAGGAAATTGAGACAGGAGGTAGATGTTCTAACTTTAAGTGCGACACCTATCCCAAGAACTCTTCATATGTCTTTAGCTGGGATTCGGGACATGAGTACCATTGAGACACCGCCGGAGGAGAGACTGCCAATCAAAACTCATGTTGGTGTTTACGATGACAAGCTGGTTCGCGGGGCGATTTTGAGAGAGTTGGAACGCAGTGGCCAGGTCTTTTATGTTCACAACCGAGTCCAGAGCATCGCTGCGGTTGCTAATAAACTGAAAATCTTGGTGCCTGAAGCAGGGGTATCAGTAGCACACGGGCAAATGGATGAAAAAAAGTTGGCTGAAGTGATGGCGGAATTCAGTAGCCGCCGGAACGATGTCTTGGTTACTACGACGATTATCGAATCGGGGTTAGATATGCCTAATGTGAACACGTTGGTTGTTGACCAGGCAGATAAACTCGGCTTGGCCCAGCTCTATCAACTGCGTGGACGCGTAGGGCGTGGCAGTAACCATGCGCATGCCTATTTCTTGTTTGATAGAGGTAAGCAATTGACTCTTGAGGCTCGGAAACGGTTGAGAACCATATCTGAGGCTGCGGAGCTGGGTGCTGGATTCGGAATTGCAATGCGGGATCTTGAGATACGTGGTGCTGGGAATCTGCTGGGGGTAGAACAGAGTGGTCATATCGCAACTGTTGGTTTTGATCTCTATTGTCGGCTGCTTGCTGAAGCGGTGGAAACATTGCGACAAGAACGCGGTGTCCTGGCGGAAAGAAGAGTTGCCCTGCCAGCAATGCCAGTTGCGAATCTACCTCTAGCTGCCTATATCCCTGAGGATTATATCTCTTTACCTAGTATCAGAATCTCCTTCTACCAGCGATTGGTTGCTGTTAGGACAGTAGAGCAAGTGTGGGAAATAATCAGGGAGATGCGTGATAGGTTTGGTAAGATACCCCAACACTTGAGAGATTTGCTTTATATAGTCGAAATTCGACTCTTAGCTGCAGGCGTGGGAATAGAGTCTGTTGTGACAGAGGGCAAGAACATTGTGTTGTATCTCGCTGCAACAAAAGCATTGGACAAGAGACTATCCTTTGATGCCTGCGGTGATGGAATTAAAGCGAGAAGTCGTCAGATAAGGCTGGATATTGAGTGCATGGGTAATGGGTGGCAAGAAGCGCTGAAATGCGTTCTTAATAAGATGGCTATGGAATCGGTCAGGTCTGACAAGGGGGAAATTGCAGCGGGTGGCTAGTCTTCTATGCCATAATCATGAAGGCAATCGATAAGGTCCTGCACGGTAACGATTTCCTCGATGTCTTCATCGGCTATCTCTAATTTTCTGTCACGTGTGCTGAATTGTTCTTCTACTGCTGTGATAAGCTCAGCCAGGTCCTCAGGGTCGACGTTGAGGTCCTCAACAAAAGAGGCTGATGGCTCAATGGGGTCTTCGTCTACCCCGAGTTGTTCGGAGATGACCTTTTTAAGACGTTGCAGAATGGTTGCCATCATCTAATCCTTAGCTTGTGAAGTCCCTTTTATGTTATATCTCTTGTCTTCCTGTCGGAGTCTTTCATGTTTTGTGTGGTTCGCTACTATTGCGCCTAGTACTCCATTCACCAACTTGGAGGAGGCATCTCCGCCGTAATTCTTTGCCAACTCCACTGCTTCGTTGATAGCTACCTTAACCGGAGCATTATTATCGAATAAAATTTCGAAAATGGCAAGGCGCAGGATGTTCCTGTCGATGACTGCAATTTGTTCTAATGGAAAGGCAGGGGCAAAGTACTGGATGATGGAATCTACCTCCTGCTTATTTTGAAGGACTCCAGAGACCAGTCTCTTGCTAAAGTCAGATGCTTCGCTTGGCAGGTTTTTCTCTACAAGCAAGCGGTTCAGGATTGCTTCGGGAGCGTGCATGGAGCAATCTGCTTCATACAGTGTTTGCAGGGCCACAACCCTGGCCTTTCGCCTTAGTCCTGTGCTTCCCATGTTTGCTTTCTGGCTAATTTGTCTATAGGCGTCCGGATACTTGATTTAATCTGTCCTGGCGATATTATAGCGCTGCCATGATTTGGCGGGAACTATTTCCTGCCATGGGAACGGTGGTTTAGAAGACTGTGAGCCCCGGTTAGGGAGTGGCGCTAACGGGTCAGGTCATTATAAAGCGACGTGATGCTAAGTGGTGCTCTGCAACAAGCGTGGTTAGTTATTTTGCTACGTGATAGTTAGCCTTTGCGCCACCTTGTTATTTCAGTAACGGTTTGCGCTGTGCTGATATTGAATGTTTGGGCTCCCGGGCTGATTCTCTTAATCACCTTGGAAAGTTCCTCTCCAGGGCCCATCTCGAAAAAGGTGGTAACGCCTCTGGCAATCATGTTTTCGACGGTTTGAAGCCACATGATAGTGTGTACTACCTGGCTAACCAACTCCTCCTTGATTGCCTCTAGGTCTGTGAGTGCTTGTGCTGTGACGTTAGCCATGACAGGCACTGTTGGCTTGTTGAAGGTGAATCCCGAAATGGCGTTTCTTAATCTCCCCAATGATGGCTCCATCAGCGAAGAATAGAAAGGACCAGTGACTTTCAGTGGCAGTATGCGTCGGGCACCTTTTATTTGGGCCAGTCTTCTTGCCTTCGTGAGGCTGTCCTGTGTGCCGCTAATAGTGACCTGGTCTGCGGCATCTATGTAAGCTATCTCTGAACCAGTGGATAGGCAGATATCTCTTACCGTCTCTACGTTCAGCCCACTCATGGACAGCATACCACCAGGAGTTCTCTGTCCGGCCTCGTTCATCAGCCGTCCCCTCTCGCGGACGAGGCGAACTGCGTCAGATAGACCCAGAACTTCGGCGGCTACCAAAGCGGAGTAGGCGCCTACTCCGTGGCCAGCCACAAACATGGGAGTTGGTAGGCCGTTCTGGCTGGCTTCTTGGGCCGCCTTAAGGCATGCGACGCTAGTCGTTACTACTGCAGGCTGAGCGTTCGCGGTCTGTCTTAAATCTTCCTCAGGGCCCTCGAAACAGAGACGGGATAGCGAGAAGCCTAGAGTCTTATCGACTTCATCAAATACTTCACGGGCCGAAGAATAATGGACGTAGAGGTCCAAGCCCATACCTACTGTTAGCGAATCTTGTCCCGGGAAAACATAAGCGGCCTTTATTTCTTCAACCATGTTTCCTCCTCTAACCCAAGTTTTGTAGATATCTCAACAATTTCTCTGTGTCTGCTAAATTTGCCTGCTGATAACAGCGCTTTTTTCTTGGGTATTTAAGACTGGCTTTTCTTGGGAGTAGCTATCTCAATCACTTCACGTCCATTGTAACTCCCACAGGTGGGACATACACGATGAGGTAGTTTGGGATTGTGGCACTGTGGGCAATTCGCAAGTGCAGGTACTTTGACCCCTAGGTGGCTACGTCTTTTGCCTTGTCTGGCCTTAGGATATTTTTTTTTGGGGAGCGGTGCCATTAAAAACTATTCTCCTTTCCGAGATGTACTTGTTTTCGCTATCGGTTGACACTAATCTGGGATGGACATTCGCACGGTTCATTGTTTAGCTCGTGGCCACAGGCAGGACAGAGCCCGGCGCACTCTGGTTTACAGAGCGGCTTGGTGGGTGTGGCTAATAATGTGTATTGGCGAATGACTTCACTTAAATCTAGCACGTTATCTTCGTCGATGATAGTCGAGGTGTCGAGATTTTCTTGTCGGAACATGCCGGCTGAAACAGCATCACGGGGGAGAAATTCTTCCGCTACGTCAAACTTGAGTGCGTAATCTGCGGGATTAAGGCAGCGACTGCAAATATCTGTTGTGTAGGCTGTTATTGTTGCCTTGACCATGATACCGCGCCCAGTACGACTGAGTGTTATCTCACCCTTTACGTGTCTGGCTCCTTCTTTGCCAACAGCGTCATCGACTTGGTAGCTACTACTTGACCCGATAGGTGCTCTGAGTAGTTGCGCAACGTTTATTCGCACTTTATTGAAAGCCTTCTGTGAAGTTGAGTCATTATAAGTTGCGGTATTTTTGAAAGTCAAGCTGTACAATTTTTGCTGACTGTGGTGCTTTAGGTTTCTGGGGGTTGTAGAACGTGGGGTGTGGTTAGAGTATAATTGCAGTCTGCCGAGGGCTTTATCCCATATGTCTAAGAAAACATTGTCGAAAGCTGATCTGAAGGCTAAAATTTGTCAACAGGTGGACAGGCAGCGTGGTGAGCTTGTTGAGCTAAGTCTTCGCATTCATGCTAATCCTGAGCTTGGCTTTGAAGAAGTTAAGGCTATTGGATGGTTGACCGACTATCTTGGGAACAACGGCTTTGTGGTAGAGGTAGGGATTGGTGGGTTTGCCACTGCTTTTAAGGCATTTTATGGCGAGGGGGGACCTTACGTTGCCTTGCTTGCAGAGTATGATGCTCTTCCCGGTGTAGGCCATGCTTGTGGACATAACGTGATCGCTGCTGCCGCTGTAGGAGCTGGCGTGGCGAGCAGAGTTGTTGTTGACAACTGTGGCGGTACTGTCATTGTCTTTGGAACTCCGGCGGAGGAGCTTCATGGTGGCAAGGTTGGTTTGTTGCGAGCTGGTGTATTTGAAGGAGTTGATGTAGCTTTGATGGTGCATCCTGGCGTGCGAAACAGGGCTACTGGTGAAGCACTTGCTTGTGTCAATTTAGATATAGAGTTCTTTGGCAAGGCGGCGCATGCTGCTGCGTATCCTGACCAGGGGGTAAATGCTCTGGAGGCGATGATTTTGGCTTTCAATGCTATAAACTCGCTGAGGCAGCATATTAAGGAGAAGGCTCGGATTCACGGGATAATCACGCACGGCGGCCATGCTGCTAATGTAGTACCAGCTTACACTGCTGCTAAGTTACTGGTTCGTGCTCCTGATAATGCGTACCTCGAAGAGTTAAAACGGCGAGTGTTGGGTTGTTTAGAGGGGGCTGCATTGGCAACTGGAGCACGACTAGCATGCAGATGGGGTGATGTGCTCTATGAGCCATTGAAGAGCAATAGGACACTGGCTAAGATTTTTGCCAATAATCTGGAGGTATTGGGGCGCAAGGTGGAACCACTGGATGCTCCTAATAGTCTTGGTAGCACTGATATGGGCAATGTCAGTCAAGTAGTACCCGCTATTCATCCTACCATCGCCATTGCGTCTCCAGGCACTTTATTACATTCAGACGAGTTTGCTCGTGCTGCGGCTTCTGAGACTGCTAGTGAGGGTGTATTGGATGCAGCCAAAGCTCTGGCTATGACGGTTGTTGATCTTATGAGTGAACCAAGGATTCTGGCTAAAGTGAAAGCCGAGTTTGCTGGCTTGATAGGTAGAGGCTGATTTTCAGGGTGAGAGTGGTTAGAAATCTGATGAGCCGAGGTTGTAAAATAGAGTGACGGATGTGTTCCCATTTCCATGTTTTAAGCAATCATTTTTGGAGAAGATAACATGAAGGTTGTTTTTTTAGAAGATGTTTCCTCAAAGGGTAAGCGTGGTGAGATACGAGAGGTGGCAGATGGCTATGCCCGTAATTTTTTATTTCCTCGGGGGTTGGCGTTGCCGGCATCGCCACCAGCCATTAAAGCGGCCCAAACAGCGTCTCAAGAGAGGGCGGAGCGTCATGTACGTGAGCAAGAGGCCTTGCGCGAAGTGATTCAGCGTTTGGATGGGGGGGAATTGCATTTCAAGGCTCGGGCGGGTGCTAAAGGGCGTCTACATGGCTCTATCACCAGTGCTATTATTGCGGCTCAACTCTCTAAGCTTGTGGATTTCGAAATAGACAGAAAAAAGGTCAATCTAGGCCAACCGTTACATGAGTTGGGCAGCCACGAAGTGACTGTTAGTTTGGCGCCTGGCTTGGAAGCAAGGGTCAAGGTGATTGTCGAAGAAGGGACCGAGAATGAATAGCGATAACTTGCCGCCTCATGATGTTGATGCGGAGAAGGCTGTACTAGGTTCGCTCCTTGTTGACGGTGATGCCATATTCAAAGTCGCATCTTCTCTGAAACCTGAGGCCTTTTTTATTCCGGAGCATCGGTGGGTCTACGATGTTTGCCTCAAGTTGTACCAACGTCCTGAGGCGATAAACCAGATAACGGTGGCCCGTGAGTTAGCGCAGCAGAATAAGTTAGAGGATGTTGGCGGAGCTGCCTACCTGAGCCATCTGGTCGCCTCTGTACCTACTTCTTTGCACATCGAATACTATGCTCGCATCGTATCGAGACTCGATGTGATGCGCCAGTTGATAAAAGCTGCCGGGGAGATTGCGGCCATAGGCTATAGAGCTGATTCTGATGTTGATGACGCGATAATTAGGGCAGAGGACGTTCTGTTTGCAGTTCTACGCAAGCAAAGCCCGCGCTACTTTGTCTCTCTCAAAGAAGTGTTGGGTGAATATTTTGAGGACACGGGGCTGCCTGCTAGGGAAGAGCAGAGGATACCACATATACTCACCAATTTTGCGGCAATAGATGATTTGTTGGGAGGCTTACAGCGCTCTGACTTAATTATTCTCGGTGCAAGACCTAGTTCAGGCAAAACCAGCCTTGCCCTTAATATTGCCAGGAACGCGGCTATAAATCAGAAAGCATGTGTGGCTATATTTAGCTTGGAGATGTCTCGGCAGGATATAGCGAGACGCTTGTTGGCTAGCGAATCCGGCGTGGATTGTGGCAAGCTCCGTTTGGGCCAGTATGCAGAACCGGAAGAGAGAAAAGTAATGGATGCTAGCGGTGCACTCGCTGACGCACGTATTTTTATTGATGATTCACCTCAATTGAGAATGGCGGAGATGCATGGCAAGGCAAAGCGACTTCATTTTGAACATCCTATTGATCTGATTGTTGTTGACTATATTCAGTTGATTCGTGATGAGTCGAGAAGGGATAACCGGGTTCAGGAGCTAAGCGAGATTACACGTTCTTTGAAAGCGCTGTCCCGCGAGATAAATGCGCCAGTAATCGCACTATCACAGTTGAGCCGCGCTGTAGAACAACGTATGTCGCACAAGCCTATGTTATCTGACCTAAGAGACAGTGGCAGCATTGAACAAGATGCTGATGTGGTTATCTTTATCTCTCGAGATGAGATGTATATCCGTGAGGAAGACTGGAGAAAGAACTATGATATTGAATCTAATCCCTATCCTCGTGGTATTGCTGACATTATCATTGCCAAGCATAGGAATGGCCCTACTGGTGAGCGCAAATTGAGATTCGTCTCTTCGATTACCAAATTTGAAGATTTGGAAGTCGAGGTAAGCGCTGCCTGAGATATTTTTCGGAAATTGCGGCGATGTATGATAAACCATTCATGGGCTTCGTAGAAAAAGCTGAAGTAACTCCTGTGCCTAATCAATTTTTTACTATGGTGCTGCCAAACATTGAGGATATTGCTGAGTTGAAAACAGTGCTGCATATTCTGTGGTTGTTAAGCCGCCGGCGCGGCTACCCACGTTTTGTAGCCAGTGAGGAACTTTTGGCTGACTCTGTTCTTATGAACGGAATAGCCAGGGGTATTGAACAAAGAGAAGAGGTGCTTAAACATGCCTTAACCTTGGCCGTTGAGCATGGAATCTTGCTTCATTTAGAGATACAACAAGATGGCGAGCATGAGGATATCTATTTGATAAACGCGGAGACTGAAAGGAACATCGTTGCTAAGGTCGAAAGAGGCGAGATGCCATCGTCCGACTTCGTAGTTAGGAAAGTGAAGGCTGGTGATGCTTTTACGCCACCTAACATTTTTATTCTTTACGAGCAGAATATCGGCATACTAACACCTATGATTGTTGAAGAATTGAGAGAGGCTGAGAAGCTGTATCCGCATGATTGGATAGAGAGCGCCTTTCGGGAAGCAGTCAGGCTTAATAAGCGTAGCTGGAAGTATGTTGCGCGCATTCTGGAGCGTTGGGCCACTGAGGGTAAGTTCGATGGAAAGTCTAGGCGAGATTCTGAAAAAGAAAACAACTCTGCCAAATATGTCAGGGGCAGATACGGGCACATGGTCAGACGCTGAGCACCAGGCTGAAGACTCGGCTACTACTGCCTGTCTACTGTGCAAGGGGGCTGGTTTAGTTTACCCTGTTCTGCCGTCAGGGAAAACTGATTTTAGCCGCGTGGTACCGTGCAAATGCCGGCGGCAGGAGCTTAAAAGCGAGAAGCTCAACCAGCTTCAGCAAAGGAGCAATCTTGGCATCCTGTCTCGTTTGACATTTGAGAACCTGACTCCAACCGGGCTGCAAGGTGCTCCTGCTTTGCAGGAACTTTTCAGTCAGGCCTATGATGCTGCTAAAGCCTTTGCCGAAGCCCCCAGCGGCTGGCTAGTATTTATTGGACCTGGAGGAAGTGGTAAGACCCATTTAGTTTGTGCTATAGCTAACCATTGCTTGGGCTTGGGACGCCCTGTTTTTTATATCAATGCTGCTGATTTGCTAGACTATCTCCGCTCTGCTTTCAGTCCCGACAGTAATATCACCCACGATGCGCTATTTGAACAAGTTAAGAATACTCCCATCCTAATTCTGGATGATCTGAATATGGCGACGACTACTGGCTGGGCGAAGGGAAAGATGGAGCAATTGCTAGATTATCGTTTCAATGCTCGTTTGGCTACTGTGATTACTGCGGATGTACCAATAGAGGGTTTTGGCGATAGTCTTAGAGGACATCTGACAGACGTGGGGTTTTGCAGAGTGTATATGCTTGGCAGTATTTTGTCTTCTTTATCTCACCTTGGTGGGCTAGACCTGGAGTTACTACGGAGGATGACATTTAAAAATTTTGATTACAGGCGATTGAACCTTATGCCGGAAGAACGGCAGAATTTGGAGCAGGCTTATCATCTGGCGCTTGATTTTGCTCGGTCTCCTCAAGGCTGGCTTGTTTTTCAAGGTACTAACGGCTGTGGGAAAACTCACCTGGCGGCTGCCATCGCCAATCATCTTAAGCAGGAAGGTAAGCCTGTTCTTTTTATCGTGGTGCCTGATTTATTGGATCATCTCCGTTCCACATTCGGCCCGGACAGCAAGACTTCGTATGACGAGCTTTTTGAGCGGATTAAGCAAGTTCAGGTGCTGGTTCTGGATGATTTCGGCGAGCAATCTGCCACTCCCTGGGCACAGGAGAAGCTGTATCAATTAATTAACTATCGTTATAATGCTAGGCTGGCCACGGTGATTACTACTTGCTTTTCGCTAGACGAGATAGAGAATCGAATCAGCTCGAGGATGGTGGACCCCAGTATTAGTTTGGTATTCAATATCATGGCGCCTGATTACAGAGGCGATAGAGGAGCAGCTAGGCGCGCAAAATTGTCGCAAAGTCCGACCAGGCGTCGTTCGTCTCCTTAGCTGTTGTCGGTAAGTGAATTTGCTGCTAAAATACCGCTAAATTTAGCGGTAGCAAGATGATAGTCAATTCTCCGGTCTTGGTGGTTAATCAAAACTACGAGCCGCTTAATATTTGCAGAGTGCGGCGCGCAGTTGTTCTGTTGCTTCATGGCAGGGCTGAGGTCTTGGAAAATGGTCGAGGTAATATCCATTCAGTTGAAAGCATATTCGATGTTCCCTCTGTGATTCGGCTTGCATATTATGTCAGGCGACCACGACGACAACGGAAGCTGACAAAGCACGAGGTTTTTCATCGCGATGGTCATACTTGCCAGTACTGTGGACGCGAGACACGCGAACTTACTCTAGATCATGTTGTTCCTCGCAGGAGAGGTGGCCAGCATAATTGGGAGAATGTGGTCAGTGCCTGTGTTCCTTGTAATAGGCGGAAGGCTGGGCGCACACCTGCTGAAGCTAGGATGCCGTTGTTATCGCGTCCGAGAGCCCCGAGGGACGATGGTTTCTATGTTCCCTATCACTACCTTTGCACTTATACTACATGGCAGAAGTATGTGCATCAGTAGCTAGCCTTTGGGCTCTTGTTTCTCTGGCGGCGGTTTCTTCTGCCAGTTTATTTGCGAGGCAGCTAGTTCCATAGTGCCTCCTGAGTCTAGTTCTACGGATATTGCTTCTTTCAAGGGATTCAGTCCAACGACCTTTGCTTTTCCCAGCGATGTTGATACCTCTTGGCCTAACGCTGGCAGTTTTTCCTTCATGGCTCGATATTGCTCGACTTCGTAGCCCAGGCAGCAAAGGAGTCTACCACAAACTCCTGATGTTTTCATGGGGTTGAGTGCTACCTCTTGTTCCTTGGCCATTTTTATGGAGACGGGGGTAAATTCACACAGGAAGGATGTGCAACACAATGGGTAACCACATTTGCCTAAGCCGCCGATCAGTTTGGCTTCGTCTCTGGTGCCGACCTGTCTCAGCTCGACGCGTGTTCTCAAGTTATGGCTTAACTCTTTAACAAGTTCGCGGAAGTCAACCCTCTTTTCTGCGGTGAAAAAAATGGTGAGGTGATTTCCCTCTAGGTTGTATTGGGCTGATATGGGTTTCATGGGAAGGTTGAGTTTATTGATTGACTCGCGGCATTGTCTCAATGCTTTATGTGCTTTTTCTTGGTTATGTTGGGCACGCTGCATGTCTGCGGGGGTTGCTTTACCTGCCACCGGTTTCAGAGGTTCTGTGATATCGCTTGCTAGCATCTGTTTAGGGGCTATAACCACTCTACCTAATTCTCGGCCATGGTTGGTTTCGACAACGATGCGGTCGCCTATCTCCATAGGGATATCGGCAGCATCGAAGTAATACACCTTGCCGGCTTGCTGAAAGCGAACTCCAACTATTTCTGGCATATGCTTCCCAGTTGTCTAGTGAATGTGTACGCTGTGTATTTTATCACTATGAAGGCTTGATAGGCATATCGAGCATGAGGCATTCGAGCATCAGGCGCGGGTTGGCATTCATGGCGATCTGGACTAATGATTTCTCCAGACTGCGTATAAAGTCCTTGATCTCAACCAAGCTTAATACATGTGTCCATCTCTCAAGTATTGATGCTTGGTCTATGTTTGTAATGGCTTGTTGGCAGCCACACTTAGTTAGCATCAAGTCGCGCCACCAATCTAGCCAGAATCGTATTTGTTCCTCAGCAGATTTCCTGTCAGGTCGGAGCTGTGAAATGTAGAGTAAGCGTTGTCCCCAATCTTCACCAAGCAATGATGATATTTGGTCAAGCTTTTCAGCACGTTCCGCAAGGTAGTTATTATCGGTGGTAGCGTCGATAGCCCATCCTGGGCGACCCCCTGATAATCTGGACAGAAGCTTCGCCTTCTCTTTGTCAATACTGACGGAATGCAAGAGCATCTCTTCTATGTCTGTGGATGAGACTGGCGTTAATTCCAGTCTCTGGCAACGGGAAACAACTGTGGGCAAGAGCTGTGATTCATCGGATGCTAACAAAAGTATAAGCACTCTTGGCGGCGGTTCTTCCAATGTCTTGAGCAAGCAGTTAGCTGCTTCATTCGATAAGTATTCGGTGCCATCGATGATGAATGTTTTGAACTTACCTTCGTATGGTGGCAAACTGGCACTATTCTGTAGGTAATGTATTTTTTTGATTCCTATTTTCGTGCGCTCCTTATCATCTTCGGGAATGTCAGGCGAATCCAAGCTCAATATCATAATATCAGCGTGCTTGCCGTTGCTGATTTTTGTACAGGACTGGCACTGGTTACATGGCTTCTTGTCTCCTTGGCAGTTTAAAGCTCGTGCCAGGTCAAGTGCCAAGGTAGTTTTGCCTATGTGTT
Organism: Chloroflexota bacterium; assembly: GCA_016875925.1. Lineage (GTDB taxonomy): Bacteria > Chloroflexota > Dehalococcoidia > GIF9 > UBA5629 > VGOF01. The sequence continues at coordinate 39,549 of VGOO01000001.1, read as the reverse complement.
CAGGTCCAACTAGCAAATAGGCATGGGCTAAGCTATCTGTCTTTATGCTACCTTCAATCAGGGTAATGGCTTTGGTCTGACCGATTGTTTTCCACATAATACCTTTCAATTTATGTCCAAACTTATGAGATCCTGATAGCTTTCGCGCCTTCTTACCAGGCGTGGCTCACCATCTTTGACCATTACGATAGCAGGTCTGGGGACAGCATTGTAGTTACTAGACATTGGTATGGAATAGGCACCACTGGCGGGGATAGCTATAATGTCACCTGGTGACAGTGGAGGCAAAACCACGTCTTTAACCAGGATATCTCCTGACTCGCAGTATCTTCCAGCAATTGTCACCTTGGTTGTCATTTCTTGGTTCGCCTTATTGGCAACTATCGCTTCATATTTTGCTTGGTAGAGTGCTGGGCGGATATTATCTCCGATACCACCGTCAACTGCAGCATAAGTGCGCACCTTCGGGATTTTCTTAATTGAGCCGATGCTGTATAATGCGACACCTGCTTGGGCTAATACTCCTCTTCCCGGTTCTATGGTACATCGCGGATGTGCTAAGTTGAGCTTGTCGCTGACGTACTTGAGCTTTGAAACTATCGCATCTGCGTAGTCGCTAACGCTAGGTATTTTTGGGCGCGGTGTGTATTGTACGGCAAAACCACCGCCTGGGCTGAGTTCCCTTAGGTCAAAGCCGTGTTTCGCCTTCATTTTTTGGGCAAATTTCAACGCTAATTCGATAGCTACTTGATAGGGATTAATCTCAGAGATGGGTGAGCCCAGGTGGAAATGCAGCCCCAGAAGGCTAAGATGGGATGCTGAAGAGGCACGGATTATCGCTGCTTCAGCCTGGCCGGTGGTCAAAGGCAAGCCGAACTTGCTATCGAGTATGCCGGTGGTTGTGAAACGATGGGTGTGCGGATCGACTCCTGGGTTAATGCGTAATAGGATATCTTGTTTCTTATTCGTCTCTTGTGCCATTTTGTTAAGTAGGTCCAACTCGAATAGATTGTCGACCACTACTCGTCCGATACCCCAATTCAAGGCAAGCTTTAGCTCACTTGCTGTCTTGTTGTTCCCGTGGAAGTAAACCTTCTCTGGCGGAAAAGCCGCGGATTGGGCAATGCTTAGCTCGCCACCTGAAACAACATCCATTCCCAGCCCTTCTTGTTTGATAATGTTAGCCAAGCTTGGATTTATGAAAGCCTTGGCCGCATATATGACCAAAATATCGGGGTATCTTTTGCTAAACTCGAATCGGAACTCTTGGCACTTGGTGCGAATAGTGAATTCGTCTAGAACATAAAGCGGAGTGCCAAATTCCTGGGCGAGAGCAGTGGCATCGCAACCGCCTATAACGAGGTGGCCTTGGCTATTCACCTTCGTGTTAAATGGAAATATGCTTAGTATGGAAGAATTATTTGGGCTCATTCTGATGTCACATTAGTCAGGAGGAGAGATATGTGCATTATACTATGATAATGTGCCCTTGACAACACTCTTGATGAGTGTTATACTACTAAGTCAACATAGCGATGCCATTTCAATTCAGGCCTATTTTCTGGGCTTTCCTCGATTGCAGCCCGTAGATAGTTTTGTCCATTTTCTGACTTCTTTTGCCTTGTTTTTGAGTTTTTGAACGTATGTCTGACGTATTGACATTGGGTAAGCCAAGCGCTGATTCTAATAACAGAAAATCATTTGGCAAGCTGCCTTCCGTTCTGGAGATTCCCAATCTTATTCAGGTTCAGCTTGATTCCTTCCGATGGTTTCAAGAAGAGGGGTTGAGGGAGCTTTTTCAAGAGATATCCCCCATCAAGGATTTTACCGGTAATCGCTTGGAGTTGCATTTCGTAGGGTACGAGTTCCGTCAGCCTTCGTATACAGTGGAGCAGTGTCGTGAGCGTGATATGACATTCGCCGCACCGCTCTATGTGAGGGCTAATCTACTTGTTAAGGAAACGGGCGAAATCAAAGAACAGGAGATATTCTTTGGTGATCTACCGTTGATGACGGAGAAGGGTACGTTTGTTATCAGCGGGGCGGAAAGGGTGGTGGTGAATCAGCTACTACGTTCACCGGGCATATATTTTAATGTTCAGGAAGATGCTACAAGTGGTCGCGAGTTATGCACTGCGAAGTTAATTCCCGAACATGGTGCCTGGCTGGAATTTGAGACCTCAGGTAGAGATGTTATCTATGTGAAGGTAAATGGTAAAAGGAAGATCCCGGTCGTTATTCTGTTGCGTGCCATCGGATTTGATAATGACGATGAGCTTTTCAATCTTTTTGAAGATGTTGATAAGCCTGGGGCTGAACACGCTTATATCCGTTCTACGATGGATAAAGAGCCTGATGTAAAGAGTAGAGATGATGCTTTAGTTGACATTTATAAGCGCCTGCGTCCCGGTGACCCGGCAAATCCTGATAATGCGCAAGCGCTACTCAACAACCTTTTCTTCAACCCGAGGCGGTATGACTTGGGGAAGGTTGGCAGGTATAAGCTCAACAGTAGGCTTGACCTGGATATTCCCGAGGATTACCGTGCTTTGACGCGTGATGATTTCGTTGCCATTGTGAAAACGATTATCAAAATTAACAATGGTGACGAGCAGCCGGATGATATCGATCACCTGCGCAATCGAAGGGTACGCACAGCAGGTCATTTGATACAGAACCAATTTCGTATTGGCTTGTTGCGGCTTGAGCGAACGGTAAAGGAGAGGATGAGTATCCTTGGTCCTGAGGCAACCCCGACTGCCTTGATCAATAACCGGCCAATTGTGGCTGCTATGAGGGAGTTCTTCGGCGGCTCACAGCTTTCCCAATTTATGGATCAGACTAATCCGCTTTCCGAGTTGACCCATAAGCGCAGACTATCAGCGATGGGGCCAGGAGGACTGTCTCGTGAACGCGCTGGTTTTGATGTTCGCGATGTGCATCATTCCCATTATGGGAAAATATGCCCTATCGAGACGCCTGAAGGGCCCAACATTGGGCTTATCGGCTCTCTAGCTACCTATGCTAGAGTTGACTCTCTCGGCTTTATTGAAACGCCTTATCTCAGGGTGATACACAGTGTGCCTGGTAAAGTTGCTGACTTATTGGGTAGAAAAGTTTCTGAAGATATCCTCGATGAAAATGGCAGTATCCTGGTCAGTAAGGGCACAGTTGTGACTAAGGAGACGGCGGAGAAGCTGGCTGCGTTATCTCGTAAGGCGATAAAGGTTGTTCCTTTTGTGTCTGCAAAAGTTGATTATCTCACCGCAGATGAGGAAGAGAAATACGCTATTGCTCAGGCTAATGCTGTTCTTAACGAACGAAACGAGTTCATAGAGGAGAAGGTTGGTGTTATAAGGGGCGGTAAGTACTCAAAGGAATCGCCAGAGCATATTGACTATATGGATGTTTCGCCCAAGCAGGTTTTTAGCGTTACCACATCTCTTATTCCGTTTTTAGAACACGATGATGCCAATAGAGCTCTCATGGGTTCTAATATGCAACGTCAGGCGGTGCCTTTGTTGCATCCTGAAGCCCCTATTATCGCTACGGGGATGGAGGGCGAGGTGGCGAAGTATAGCGGCCAGGTTGTGTTTGCCCGAGAGGATGGTATTGTCGAGTCTGTCGATAGCGCACATGTGGTGGTAAAGGAAAAGGGCGGAAGTCATACTTATCCTTTGATGAAATTCGTCCGAACTAATCAGGGGACTTGCATTAATCAGCGTCCCATTGTATCCAAGGGTGACAAGGTTAAGAAGGGGCAAGTTCTTGCCGATGGTTCAGCTACAGAGTATGGTGAACTTGCCTTGGGCCAGAATATACTTTGCGCCTTTATGAGCTGGCGTGGCTATAATTACGAAGACGCTGTGATTATCAGTGAAAGGCTGGTTAAGGCGGACAAGTTCACATCGCTCCATATCGAAAAATATGAAATAGAGGCTAGGGAGACCAAGTTAGGACTGGAGGAGATCACGAGAGATATTCCTAATGTAGGTGAAGAAAGCCTTCGCGACCTGGATGAACACGGTATTATCCGTATAGGTGCCGAGGTGGGCCCCGGCTCTATCCTGGTAGGAAAAATTAGCCCAAAGGGCGAGACAGAGTTGACGGCTGAAGAGAAGCTGTTGAGGGCAATTTTTGGCGAAAAGGCGCGTGAGGTGAAGGACAGTTCTCTTCGCGTCCCGCATGGTGAATGGGGCAAGGTGATCGATGTTAAGATCTCTACCCGTGATACTGATGACCTTCCTGCCGGTGTGTATCAACTTGTGCGTGTATGGGTTGCTCAGAAGCGCAAGGTTTCGGTTGGTGACAAGATGGCAGGGAGACATGGCAACAAAGGTGTTATATCGCGCATATTACCTGAAGACGATATGCCATTTTTGCCCGATGGAAGGCCTGTTGACATCATTTTGAATCCTATCGGCGTGCCTTCGCGAATGAATATCGGACAGATTTTGGAGACACATTTAGGTTGGGCTGCTGAGATGCTCGGTGTGCAGGTTCTTAATCCGATATTCGATGGTGCCGATAGTGTAGCTATTGAAGATGCTCTAGGTAGAGCTTGGCTAGTCCAGCAATCAGGGGCGGTCAAGATGGGTGACGGTCATGTTCCCCACTCCATCGATTTTGATAGAGCAAAGGCTTGGCTATGTGAGCGTAATTTTGACGCCGAGCAAATTTTTGATGACCGGCACCGTGGAGAAGCGAGGAAGGCTTGTCTCTGTTTATGGCTCGAGGGATTTGGCATAAAGTCGCAAGGTATGAGTGAAGAAGAAATAGAAGACGTTGTGGAGAGGTTACAACAGGAGCAACGGCTATCTCCTCCTATTTATGGCAAAGTTTGGTTACGTGATGGCATTACCGGCGAGGAGTTTGATCAACCGATAACTGTTGGCAGCATTTATATGATGAAGCTGGTGCATCTTGTAGAGGACAAAGTGCATGCCCGATCTACCGGGCCTTATTCTCTAATTACGCAGCAACCCCTGGGAGGCAAGGCTCAATTCGGTGGCCAGCGGTTTGGCGAGATGGAAGTGTGGGCGTTAGAAGCTTATGGTGCTAGCCATATGTTGCAGGAACTGCTTACGGTGAAGTCGGACGATGTTGCAGGGCGTGCAAAGGCGTATGAGGCTCTGGTAAAAGGTGAGGATATTATGCATCCTGGAGTTCCCGAATCGTTTAAAGTTCTGTTCATGGAACTACGCAGTCTTGGCTTGGCTGTTGAATTGCTTAGTGATGAAGAAGAGATGATAAGCTTTCTGGAGGAGAGGAAAAAAATAGGTATCAAGCCCAAATCCTTGAGGTGATGGAGTCGTCAAACAGGGAACATAAATGACAGAAGTTAATGATTTTAGCGCTATTCGGATTTCTTTGGCTTCACCAGACCAAATAAAAAGCTGGTCTTATGGTGAAGTAACCGAGCCTGAGACCATCAATTACAGAACATTGAAGCCGGAAAAGGATGGCCTTTTCTGTGAAAAGATCTTCGGTCCTACAAAGAACTACGAATGTTATTGTGGGAAGTACAAAAAGATACGCTATCGCGGCGTCACCTGCGATAGATGTGGAGTCACGGTGGAGCATTCTAGGGTGCGTCGGACACGCATGGGGCATATTGAGTTGGCAGCACCGGTAGCCCATATTTGGTTTGCTAGGGGAGTGCCCAGCCGCTTGGCTCTGCTGCTGGATGTATCCCCTCGGCACTTAGAGCGCGTGCTTTATTTCGCGCAATACATTGTGATTTCTGTTGACGATGCTGCACGTCAGGACATTCTCAAAGGCCTCAAAGACGAGCTTGCTCGGCAGAGTATTAAAGTAAACGATTTGCCCAAAGGCCAGGCGGTTGGAGTGGAATTTAGCGCTGTTGCCAACCTGAGTGATTCTTCAAGTGATAGCGCTCAATTTCAGGCTGACTTAGACGAAGTCAATAACGCGATCAGCAGTTTGGAATCTCGCATAGAATCTATTGAGAGTTTGAAGCGGTTAAGGCTTATTTCTGAGAGCCAATACCAGGACATTAAGTCAGAGTACGGAGATTTCTTTGAAGCTGGCATGGGGGCTGAAGCTATTCTGTCCATTCTTAAGGAATTAAACCTGGAGAAACTGCGTCAGGATCTTATTGAAGAGGTTCGTTCTAGTGCTGGCCAGCGCCGCAAAAAAGCTAGCAAACGCTTACGAATAGTAGAGGCCTTTTGGCGCAGCGGGAATAAGCCTGAGTGGATGGTTTTGACAGTATTGCCGGTATTACCCCCTGAACTTCGGCCAATAGTCCAACTTGATGGTGGTCGCTTTGCTACTAGCGACCTGAACGATTTGTATCGGCGTGTGATCAATCGCAATAACCGTCTTAGAAGGCTGATTGACCTGGGGGCTCCTGAGATCATTGTGCGTAACGAGAAGCGCATGCTTCAGGAAGCTGTCGATGCCCTTGTAGATAATGGGCGGCGTGGTAGGGTTCCTACTGTGGGGACCACACGCCGGCTCAAATCGCTCTCCGATATGTTGCGAGGCAAGCAGGGTCGGTTCCGCCAGAATTTGTTGGGTAAGCGCGTAGATTACAGCGGGCGCTCAGTCATAGTGGTGGGCCCTGAGTTGCAACTGCACCAGTGCGGATTGCCCAAGCACATGGCTCTTGAATTGTTTAAGCCATTTGTTATGCGCCAACTTATCGAACAGGGTTATGCCCACAATATCAAAAGCGCTCGCAGGCAAGTGGAAAAAGCTCGCCCCGAGGTTTGGGATATCTTAGCTGAGGTGGTAAAAGAGCGGCCAGTATTGTTAAATCGAGCTCCGACGTTGCATCGCCTGAGTGTCCAGGCCTTTGAGCCTGTGCTGATTGACGGAAGTGCGATTCAGATTCATCCGCTTGTCTGTGCTGCTTTCAATGCTGACTTTGATGGCGATCAGATGGCCGTTCATGTGCCGCTTTCCAGAGCAGCGGTCAGAGAGGCCAGAGAGCAAATGCTTAGTCTCAAGAATATGCTATTGCCGAGCTGTGGCGAGCCTGTAATGACGCCTACGTTGGATATGGTACTTGGGTGTTATTACCTTACCAACATTAAGAAGGGTGCCAAAGGCGAGGGAAAGAAGTTCAAGGGCTTTGAAGATGCTAGACTTGCTTACGAGCTGGGTCTTATTTCCCTTGATGCTGAAATAGAAGTAGGTGGAAGTAATGGTAATGGCGAAGTATTAAAGACCAGTGCCGGTCGTATTATATTCAATGAGGTCTTGCCGCTGGAATTTCGATTTAGGAACCGGGTAATGGATAAGGGCGCATTGAAGCGTTTGGTAGCAGATTGTTATCGTCTGCTTGGCTATGAGGCTACTGCTAATGTGCTTGATAATCTTAAGAAGCTCGGTTTCGAGTATGCCACTAAATCTGGCACTACTATTGCTGCAAGTGATGTTGAAGTGCCCAAAAGCAAGGCAAAGCTTCTTGAAGAGGGTGACGAGCGGGTGGCGGTTATCGAAAGCCAGTTCAATCGCGGATTGATCACCGATGATGAGCGATATAGTAAAACCATTGAAGTTTGGACTGAGGTCACGGACAAGATTACGGAGACTATCTCTCAATCGTTAGACCGATATGGTGGCGTATATATGATGGCTACCTCCGGGGCGAAGGGTAACATCTCGCAGATCAGGCAGATGGCTGGTATGCGAGGGCTAATGACCGATCCTGCCGGCAGGATAATCGATTTCCCTATTAAGGCAAGTTTCCGTGAAGGACTTTCTGTGATGGAGTATTTCATGTCTACTCACGGTGCTCGGAAAGGTCTGGCTGATACAGCACTGAGGACTTCCAATGCTGGCTATCTCACGCGTCGGCTTATCGATGTGGCTCAAGATGTGATTATATCGGAGGAGGACTGCGGGAGCGACGATGGCATATTCTTGGCGGATAGGAAGAGGGCTAGAGGCCTGTTGGCGCCATTGGCGGATCGCTTGATTGGCCGTCTGGCTGCAAGTGATGTTGTCGACCCACAGACCGGCGAGATTATCGTGCGGCGAAATGAGGAGATTGATGAGGAAAGGTCAAAGTTAATAGTAGATGCTGGTATTGCCAATGTACATGTCAGGTCGCCGTTAGGTTGTCATTCACGTCAGGGTATTTGCCAATATTGTTATGGACGTGACTTGGCTAGAGGGGGGCTAGTTGAAATTGGCACCGCTGTGGGCATTATAGCCGCCCAGAGTATCGGTGAGCCTGGAACACAGCTTACATTACGTACATTCCATACTGGAGGTGTGGTGGAGGCTGATATCACTAGTGGTTTGCCGCGTGTTGAGGAGCTTTTTGAGGCTCGAGTACCGAAAGGTGTGGCGATTCTCTCTGAGATCGACGGCGTTGTTGAGATTTCTGACATGGAGGAAGCGCGCAAGGTTAAGATAACCAGCTCCGAGTTTTACCGTGATGAGTATGTGTTACCGCCAGGAGCTGATGTAGTCATCAATAATGGCGACAGAGTGGAGGCCGGAACAATGCTAGCCCATGTGCCATCCTCAGGAGAACTGTCTAAGGGTAAGCATCCTATCAAGCCAGAAGATCAGCCATGTATTGCGAGAGTATCCGGCGTGGTGGCTATCGAAAAGGATCGTGTCTACATTGGCTACGAAGAAAGAGAGGAGAGAGAATATACAGTGCCGCCGGGGAGTCACATACGGGTGAAATCAGGGGATGAGGTGAAAGCCGGTACACAGCTTATAGAGGGTGTGGCTGACCCTCAAGACATCCTGCGGATTATGGGGAGGGAGGCAGTTCAGCGATATTTAGTTGAAGAGGTGCAGAATGTGTACCGTTCACAGGGTGTGAACATTAATGACAAGCATATTGAGATCATAATCCGCCAGATGTTAAGGCGGGTGCGTGTGGAATCACCCGGTGACACCGAGCTATTGGCCGGCGACCTCATTGACAGGTTTGACTACGAAGGAATAAATGCTAAGGTTCTGGCTGAAGGCGGTGAGCCAGCGACCGCCCAAACCGTGCTGCTAGGTATTACTAGGGCTTCGCTGAATACAAACAGCTGGTTAGCCGCAGCGTCTTTCCAGGAAACTACTAGGGTTCTTACTGAGGCGGCTATTTGGGGTAAGACGGACAGACTAGTCGGTTTGAAAGAGAACGTTATCATTGGAAGGCTTATACCATCAAGGCCATTGTCTTTGGATGAAGAACCCGCTCAGGGTCTTTTGCTAGCCGAGCAAGCCGAGAAAGCTCTGCCGGCAGTCGAAATGGCAGAGCCGGAGATAGCAGACCGAAATGAGACTGGTGGGCAACCTCTGTCCCCAGAAGCGTAAGCATTTTTTAGGATTTTTCCCCATATCAGCTCTCGTGCGATACTAGGGCTTGTTTCCTTATAGGTTTAGAGCAAAGAAGCTTCGCCAATTGAGGGGGCTTCTTTGTTTTTGGAGTCGAAAAGCCTAGATTCGGCAAACACAGTTTGTATGTTATAATTTCGCAAGGAATGGTAATTTGCTAGCATGCAAGAGAAAAAGTCAATGTCAAGGTTGGTATCAGCCAAATCAGGCACGGACGATGTCTCCTTGGATACTAGCTTGCGCCCTAGGCATCTCGCTGATTTCATTGGTCAGGACAAGGTCAAAGATAACCTGAAAATAGCCATCGCTGCTGCTCAAAAACGGGGTGAGGTTTTGGATCATGTTCTTCTTTACGGGCCTCCTGGCCTGGGGAAGACGACGTTGGCCTATGTTATTGCTGTTGAGATGGGGGTCAACATAAAAATCAGTTCAGGTCCGGCGATAGAACGTCCTGGTGACCTTGCTGCTATTCTCACCGGTCTGCAAAAGGATGACGTTTTCTTTATCGATGAAATCCATCGCTTGAGCCGAGTAGTAGAAGAAATTCTGTATCCAGCGATGGAGGATTATGCCATAGACCTAATACTGGGTAAGGGCCCAGGTGCTAGGAGTCTCCGCCTAAATTTACCTCGATTCACATTGATCGGGGCTACGACTCGCTACGCATTGATGAGTTCACCACTGAGAGATCGTTTTGGTGCTGTTTATCGTCTTGACTTCTATGACGGACAGGCGATAAAAGCTATTTTAAAACGCTCGGCTGGTATTCTGGGAGTGGAAGTAGACGATGGCGGGATAAGTCAGATAGCCTGCCGAGCTCGTGGTACGCCACGTGTTGCGAATCGATTGTTGAAACGTGTGCGTGATTATGCGCAAGTAGTGGCTGATGGGAAAATAACTGAGCCGGTGGCAATGGAGGCGCTTTCCAAATTGGAGGTAGATGGTATTGGCTTAGATGAGGTGGATCACAAGGTATTGCGTACCATAATTGAGAAATTTGATTGTGGGCCGGTTGGTCTTGAGACCATTGCTGCTTCTATCAGCGAGGAAGCGGATACCATAATGGATGTTTATGAGCCTTATCTTCTCCAACTGGGATTTTTGGAGCGTACCCCTCGGGGCAGAGCGGCTACTAGGCTTGCTTGTGAGCACCTGGGGATACCTTATAGGAAGGGTAAGTCAGCTCAAGCGAGCTTGTGGTAGTCGTGGCGCTTAGACTTGTCACCACTGTTCTCTTTTTAGCTATTCTCGCTGCTTGTCGTATTGCCAACGACCAGTTAAGGGTGGTGGGTGTAGTCGATGGGGACACTATTATTGTTGAGGGTGGGTTGGTGGTGCGTTATATAGGTATCGATGCCCCAGAGAAAAACGAAGCACTCTATCTCCAGGCTCAAAAAGCTAACGAAGAACTTGTAAGAGGGAAAAGAGTCAGACTGGAAAAGGATATTTCTGATAAGGACAGTCATGGCCGACTGCTCCGCTATGTGTACTTGGATGGTATCTTTGTCAACGCGGAGCTGGTGAGAGCCGGTCTTGCTGACGCCAAGGCTTATTTGCCTGATGTCAAGTATCAGGCATATTTGGAGGCGGTAGAGAAGGAAGCCCGCCAGACGCGAAGAGGCCTTTGGTCTCAGCAATAATATTTATTGGTTGTTTGAATTGGCTTATTGCCAGGCGTTAAGAGGCCGAAATCAAAACTTGGCAGGTTTAGTATGCCCTTGTCTGATTTTCTTTTCCAAGGTGGCGGGACCGAGAAGAAGCACTACAGCCAGTAGGATGATGAAAAGCCAGATCCAAAAGCTGGTCGCGTTCTTGTCTGCCAAGGCTACTATAATCAGCAGAAGGATCTCCGGAGCGACTAATGCTCCAGCTTTTGCCCAGCGCTGTCTTAGTCGGATAAAGCTGGCTGCGGTTAGCGCCAGGGTGGCGAAGGTTAGCGCAATCAATTGTCCAGCTTCGTAGAGTCGAGCTTGCCATTGGGTTATATCCTCGATCCCCAGTGCCAGTCTCCAGCCTAACACTATGGGCACAGGCAGTAGCATCAGAGAGGCGAACAACCAATCTATTTTGATTGTCTGTTTGGTGATTGATAGGATGATGGTCATGGTTAGCGGTATGTAGGCGATGGCTGCTAGCCATGCCCAACTGCCGGGTAGATATATTAACAGAGTGCCGATGGCTATTACTGGAGTTAAGCAGTAGCCTAGCCAGGGGAATAGCCATGTTGGCTTGCCGTGGCTCCAACCATAAATGACTATGCCGATGACTACGAGTATGACTGCCGGTACCCAAGCTGTGTTTTTCCACCAATGTAGGGCAAAAAGCAAGGCAACAAGCAGATGTGGCAGAGCAGCAAAGATGGCTTGTTGCCATGTTCCCTGTGAGTAGACTTCGCCGATCTGCTTAGCGATAAACCGTGGAGACCCTAGGAGTTTGGCGGCAGCTTTGTCTGCTTCTTCCTCGGACAGGCCTGATTCCCTGAGATCTTGGTATCTGTCTTCAAGATGGGCATGATATTCACGCACAATATCACGCTTGATCGCTGGGTCGACTCTCAACGATTCCTTCAGCTTATTCAAGTAGTCGGATTTAAATGACATTGCTGTGCTATCCGGAAGATGGTTGCATGATTAGGTCAACTGCTGTGGAGAAGTTCTGCCAAACCGATAATCTCTCGGCCATCACCTTATTCCCTTTTTGGGTTATGAAGTAATAGCGTCTTTCTAAACCGCCGGGCAATTTTATCCATTTGCCTTCGATAAGTCCGTTTCTTTCCAGTCTATGCAGGGCTGGATAAAGTGTACCTTCTTTGAAACGAAAGTAGCCGTTGCTTCTCCTCCCCAGTTCTTTGATTATCTGGTAGCCGTACATGGACTGGAAGCTGATAAGACGGAGCAACAATAAGTCCGTGCTACCTTTGAGAAGTTCACGTTCGTGATTCATTAGCGTCTCCTGCAGGTGTAGTTATTGCTAGTATGATGCAAGCGTAGCACGTGCTATGTTGGTCGTCAAGCCTCTAAGGTGGCATCTCTTCTCCCATTCGATATTTGACAGAGGGTGATGTGCCGGGGTATACTTTCACCGATTTCGCAATAGTAAGAATCCTCTGGTGGTTAGAGCGAGGTAGTACCACCCGTTCCCATCCCGAACACGGAAGTGAAATGCCTCAGCGCAGACGATACTGGGGAGGCAGCTCTCTGGGAAAATATGCCACCGCCGGGGGATTTTTTCTTTACCCTGAGCGTCTATTTCGCCATCCTGTAAATCGGCCTGCTAGGCTCTCTGATTTCTTTGACTTGGCAATTTGCACGTCTTATAATTGGGGTAAGTCAGGCATGTTTTGGTGAGGAATAACACATAGGATTTAAGGCAGAGCAATGACTAGTCGATTCGAGAAATTCTCAGAACGGGCTCGCCGTGCCTTAACTCGGGCCCAGGAAGAAGCCCAACGATTTGGGCATAATTACATTGATACTGAGCATATTCTTCTGGGCTTGTTGGCTGATGATGAAGGGGTGGCTTCGAAGGTCGTAGTTAACCTAGGTGTGGCTCCTCCCAAGATACGTGCTGGTGTGGAATTTGTAGTTGGACGTGGTGAGCGGTCAACTATTGGCGAGGTGGGGCTTACACCCAGGGCAAAGAGGGTTATCGAGTTGGCGGTGGATGAGGCACGCCGTTTGAATCACAGCTATATTGGTACCGAGCATCTTTTGTTGGGCTTATTGCGAGAGCGGGAGGGTGGTGCTGCCAGTGTCCTGGAGAGCTTTGGTATTACCTTGGAACGGGTGCAAGCTGAGATAAATAGTCTACTCAGCCAGAACGCCAGCCAGGCGCGTTCTGCTGTTAAGGGAACTGCGCGAACACCGGTTTTAGATCAATTAGGAGTGGATTTGACCAGTCTTGCCCGGGCAGGTAAGCTCGACCCTATTGTTAATCGTAATAAGGAAATAGAACGTGTTGTCCAGATACTTAGCAGGCGTACTAAAAACAATCCGGCTCTAATAGGTGAGCCGGGTGTGGGTAAGACGGCTGTTGTTGAGGGCTTAGCACATCGGATTATAGCCGGTGACGTCCCCGAGACATTACTGGGTAAGCGGTTGGTTACCTTGGATATTGGCTCCCTAGTGGCTGGGACCAAATATCGTGGTGAGTTTGAAGAGAGACTCAAGAAGGTAATCGATGAGATAAAAAGCGCTGGTAACTGTGTGGTTTTTGTGGATGAGCTACATACCATTGTTGGTGCTGGTGCGGCGGAGGGTGCTGTCGATGCCTCAAATATTCTTAAACCTTCGTTGTCCCGCGGCGAGATTCAATGCATTGGCGCTACTACACTGGATGACTACCGCAAGTATATTGAGAAGGATGCAGCACTGGAGCGACGTTTCCAACCAGTGACGGTGGTCGAGCCGACTACTGAGCAAACAATCGATATCTTGAGAGGCATTAAAGAGCGCTATGAAGAACATCACAAGTTGACTATTAGTGACGAGGCTTTGCAAGCAGCGGCAACGCTTGCGGCTAGGTATATACCTGATAGATTCTTGCCGGACAAGGCCATCGACCTAATGGATGAGGCAGCTTCTCGGGTACGTATCAAGCGTGGTGCACCTCCGATTAGTTTGACAGAGGCGAGACGAGCGCTGGAGGTGGTGCGCAAAGATAAGGAGGCTGCGATTGCTGCCAAGCAATATGAGTATGCAGCCGAGTTGCGCGACCGCGAGCTCCAATTGATGAACGGCATTAACAGCATGGAACAAAAGTGGCAGGCTGAACAGGAACAAGCAAAGCCGATTGTTACTGAAGAGGACATATCTGAAGTGGTTAGCATGTGGACGGGTATCCCTGTGGTTCGCCTGACCACCGACGAGTCTAGTCGTTTGTTGGAGATGGAAGACGCGTTGCATAAGCGTATAATCGGCCAGGATGAGGCCATAACTACAGTAGCAAAGGCCGTGAGACGTGCCCGTGCTGGCCTGAAAGAACCGCGCCATCCAATAGGTAGTTTCATTTTCCTCGGGCCTACAGGTGTTGGCAAGACCGAGTTGGTCAGGGCGCTAGCTGAGTTCATGTTTGGCAGCGAAGACACTATGATTCGACTTGATATGTCTGAGTTTATGGAACGCCATGCTGTAGCACGCTTGGTTGGCGCTCCCCCGGGCTACGTGGGCTACGACGAAGGTGGGCAGCTTACTGAGGCAGTAAGGCGTAATCCTTATTGCGTTATACTGCTTGATGAAATTGAGAAGGCACATCCTGATGTGTTCAACATACTCCTACAGATATTTGATGATGGCCATCTCACGGATGCCAAAGGGCGGAGAGTGGATTTCCGCAACAGCATCGTCGTGATGACCAGCAATATCGGTGCTGAGCTGATAAAGCGCGACATGACGCTGGGCTTTGCTACTCGCACCGACGAGGCTAAGAATCGGCAGGTTGAATATGAGAAGATGAAAGAAAAGGTGCTCGGAGAGCTGAAGAAGACGTTTCGTCCGGAGTTCTTGAACCGCATTACTAGCGTGGTTGTTTTCCATTCTCTTAGCAAGGATCAAATTCGCCTGATCGTTGATTTGATGTTAGGTGTGGTCACCAAGTCATTGGCTGAGAAGAATATCAAACTGGAGGTTACCGACGCCGCGCGTGACTTCTTGGGTGAAAAGGGTTATGATCCGACCTTTGGTGCTAGGCCACTGCGCCGTGTGATTCAGACCGAGGTCGAGGACAGGCTTTCTGAGGCATTGCTTAGAGGCGAGTTTCGTTCTGGAGAAACTTTGAAGCTGGACTATGACGGCGAGAAAATTGTGATCCGGGGTGCAGCTGGGGTTCTAAGTGGTGGGGATGCTAGTTCATCTGGCGATGGTGGTTCTGGCATACCCGAAGACAAGGTATCGTAGTGGTTGTGGTCGTGGTTTATCTTCTGAGCTAGGACGAGAGAGATTTAGAGCTATGGCGGGATTACGCCTCTGCGTAATCCCGCCTTTCTACTCAGGGTAATAAATCGAGTGATGGCATAATCTGGTTTTATCTGTATAATTGTGGTGTTTGGAGGTTGGCGTCTTGACCAAGCCCAAGACTAAATCTGCTTTTATCTGCCAGCAATGTGGCAAAGAGAGCCCTAAGTGGCTGGGTCGCTGTCCTGCCTGCCAGGAGTGGAATAGCCTGGTTGAAACGGTTGTCACTGTTACTGCCCGAGAATCCACAGCCTGGTTGAGTACAGAGGACAATGCTCCGAAGGAGCTTTCTGGCCTAAAGGTTGAGAGGTCACCACGGCTTGTTTTTCCTATGTCTGAGATTAACAGGGTGTTGGGTGGAGGCTCGGTGCTAGGCTCGGTGGCTCTCATCGGTGGCGACCCTGGTATTGGCAAGTCTACCTTATTGCTTCAGGTCTCTGCTGCCGTGGCTGACAGCGGAGACAAGGTAGTATACATATCAGGTGAGGAGTCGTCTCAGCAACTTAAGCTCAGGTCTGAACGCCTCAGCATACTGGGGCAAAGGCTTTATGTCCTTCCCGAAACTGACATTGATATTATCTTGGGGCGGCTGGGTGAGATGGCCCCGGATTTGGTAGTCGTTGATTCCATACAGACAGTTCACCTTGAAGAGTTAAGTAGTGCTCCGGGAAGTATCGGACAGGTACGCGAATGCACCTTGCGGCTGATGCGCTGGGCTAAGCAGTCCAGTGTCCCTGTGTTTATTACAGGCCATGTGACCAAGGAGGGTGCTATTGCCGGTCCCAAAGTCTTGGAACACATAGTCGATGTTGTGCTTTACCTTGAGGGCGAGGCTTTTAGCAATTATCGCATATTGCGCAGTGTTAAAAATCGCTTTGGCTCTACTAACGAGGTTGGTGTCTTTGAGATGGGTGGCAAAGGCCTGGCGGAGGTACCCAATCCTTCCGAGGTTTTTCTGGCTTCACATGCTAATGGCGCTATCGGCTCGGTAGTGGTGTCCACGCTTGAGGGTAGCCGACCTTTGCTGGTGGAGTTACAGGCGTTGACTAGCTTGGCTACCTTTGGGCCACCGCGGCGCATTGCTACCGGTGTGGACTTTTCCCGTTTGCTTCTTGTAGCTGCTGTGCTCACTCGACGTGCTGGTGTTAATCTTTCCAATCAGGATATTATCACTAACGTTGTTGGCGGCTTGAAGGTCAATGAGCCGGCTGCTGATTTGGGGATTGCCCTGGCTATAGCTTCCAGCTTCAAGGATTTGCAGGTGTTGCCAGGGCTTGTGGCTATAGGGGAAATAGGTCTAAGTGGTGAACTGAGGAATGTGCCCAACCTGGAGAGGAGAATCGCCGAGGCTGCTAGATTAGGTTTTAAGTTGTGTTTAGTTCCCAAGACGTCGCCCAAGCTTCTTGCTGTAACGAATGGTGTAGAGGTTATCAAAGCAGGCACGGTAGCTGAAGCTCTTCATTTTGGATTGGTGAGACCATCGCGAAAGGCGGATGCAGTCGCATGACCGGAGCTATTTCACATGTTGGGGCAGTTGTTGTAGGAGCAGGTAGCGGTCAGCGCATGGGCGAGGACAAAATATTCCTGTCTTTGGTCAACAAGCCTTTGCTTGCCTGGTCGGTGGATATTTGCCAGGATTGTGAGTTGATAGAGCAGATAGTCATTGTGTTGAGCAACAGCAATCTCAGATTAGGGAAAGAGTTAGTGGCAAAAAGAGGATGGTCTAAGGTGGTAAAGGTATGTCTCGGAGGCCGGCGGCGTCAAGACTCGGTGTGGCGAGGGCTGAAATGGCTCAAGAATTGTGATGTGGTCATCATTCACGACGGCGCTCGCCCCTTCTTGACTCATGACCTTGTTCATAACGGCTTGAAGGCTGTACAGGAAACGGGTGTTGCTGCTGCCGCAGTTCCTGTCAAAGATACTATAAAGCTTGCTGATAATCTAATGGTTAACCAAACCTTGGAGCGCCAGCGCCTATGGGCCGTTCAAACTCCTCAGGTTTTTCGCTTTGATATAATAGTTCAGGCCCATGAAAAAGTGTCAGAAGATGTGACGGATGACACTAGCATGGTGGAGCAGATGGGCTATAGAGTTAAATTGTACGAAGGCTCTTACCAAAACATAAAAATAACCACGCCTGAGGATTGGACGCTGGCTGAAGCTATTGCCAAGGAGAGAGGGTGCGAGTAGGCATCGGCTATGATGCCCACCCACTGGTTTCGGGACGTAGCCTGGTGCTTGGCGGTGTCCATATCCCTTTCGAAAAGGGGCTCTCAGGACATAGTGATGCCGATGTGTTGACCCATGCCATAATCGACGCCCTCCTGGGTGCCAGCGGCCTTAAAGACATCGGTACTCATTTCCCATCTCAGGATTCGAGGTACAAGGACATCTCCAGTTTGAAGTTGCTCGACGAGGTTAACAAGCTGGTCAAGGCGAAAGGATCCAGGGTTGGCAACATCGATGCTACAATTGTTGCTCAGCAACCGAGGTTGTCGGATTTTATCGATAATATGCGTGAGAATATCAGCAAGACCTTAGGCATCTCACAGGAAAGGGTGATGGTCAAGGCGACTACTACCGATGGTTTGGGCTTTCCTGGTAGAGAAGAGGGCATGGCTGCTTATGCTGTAGCACTGGTGGAGGAAAACAAGTAGCGATGTTTCCGGAGGAGACCTGATGAAAGTATTCAATACCCTATCTGGCCGCAAGGAAGATTTTCAACCCAAAGGTGAAGCGGTTACTATGTATGTCTGTGGCGTTACCGTCTATGACGACTGCCACATTGGCCACGCTATGAGCTACGTTACCTTCGATGTGATCAGGCGTTATCTGGAATTCAAAGGTTACAAGGTAAAGCATGTGCAGAATTTCACCGATATCGACGATAAAATTATTATCCGTGCCCAGAAGCTTGGGGTACCAGCACAGGAATTAGCCGAAAAATATATCACCGAATATTTTAAGGATATGAATGCCTTGAATATCATGCGGGCGCATGTCTACCCCAGGGCTACTGAAGAAATGCCCAAGATCATCGAGGTGATTCAGGGCTTGATGAACAAAGAACGTGCTTATGAATCCGCTGGCAGCGTCTATTTTCGGGTAAAGATTTTTCCCGACTATGGCAAATTGTCTCATCAGAACGTGGAAGAGATGAAGCCCAGCGGTGGCGCTGAGGAAGCCGAGAAAGAAGACCCTCTTGATTTTGCATTGTGGAAGGCTGCTAAACCTGGTGAACCTTCGTGGCCGAGTCCCTGGGGTGGGGGCAGGCCTGGTTGGCATATCGAGTGCAGCGCCATGTCGCTGAAATATCTTGGTGAGAGCATTGATATACACGGTGGTGGGCAGGACTTGATCTTTCCGCACCACGAAAATGAGATAACTCAGTCGGAGGCCTTCACCGGCGTTGTCCCTTTTGTCAGGTACTGGCTGCACAATGGATTGTTGCAACTGGCCGGCGACAAGATGAGTAAGTCATTGGGAAACTTGGTCACTGTGAAGCAGGCTTTGGAACGCTATAGCCCCGATGCCATTCGGTTCTTTATTTTGAGCTCTCACTACCGCAGTCCTCTGACTTATAGTGACGAGATTTTGCAGGCAGCCGAAGCAGGCATGGAAAGACTAAGGCAGGCAGCCAAAGATGAGGGCGTGGTAGGCGGCAAGAGCGTCCTAGAAAGTGAGTCCTTCCGTTCCAGGTTTATTGAGAGCATGGATGATGATTTCAATGCCGCTCAGGCTATCGCTGTGCTCTTTGACCTGGCGCGGGCTATAAACTGTGCTCGAGAGGAGCAACAAGATGTATCCCAAGCATGCCGTACTCTGTCAGAGTTGGCTGGAGTATTGGGTTTTACCCTGGAGGAGCCGAGGAAACCAGCATTGGCCGCAGAACCTTTTATCGAACTCTTAATCTCATTGCGCAATGACCTGCGCCAGGCAAAGCAATGGCAACTAGCTGATAAGATACGCGACCAGCTAGCTGAATCAGGCATAGCCCTCGAAGACACACCCAAAGGGACAACCTGGAAGCGCACTTAACGGGTTCCCAGTTGCGGCGAGGGCAGAGATATTGGTTCGTCCTTCAGTGGAATGACTTGAAATGCTGTGTGGGAAGATGCAAGTTGCAGGATTCAAATTAAGAGTGATGATGGGGGGTTTAAGTTGTTAAATGGTGACTACTCTGCCGGCGTTGTTGAAGAAAAAGCTATCGCCAAATTCCTGAAATAGCACTGAAGCCGCCGGCAAACCTGTGCAGTGCGATACGCCTAGTCTTTCAACACTCATCTCTCTAAGCTCAGCAATTGTCAGGTCTAGCCGTTCTCGGGATGCCTGTATCAGGTGAGTGCCACCGATGACCATCCGAATGTGGTCGACGCCTGTCAACTCCCTGGCACGGTGTAATGTGTTTATTATGCCCCTGTGTCCGCATCCCAATACAACAACTAGTCCTTGAGGGCTTTTGATGACAAGCGCCAGGTCATCTTTCAGAGGGTCGGGGACTAGCTGCCCGTCTTCCTTGACATAAAGCTCAGCATCTATCTTCTCGTACTCAGTTTGCAGGGGTATCTCACCTGTGGTGACAATGTTGTCTGTGAGCCAGACAGGCTCTTGGGTGAGCTTGAAGCAGGCTCCAAGGTCTTCCAGGGCTTCGCGGGCGTGGGGTATCCCGGCATATTGTTCTTGTTTGCCGAAGGTGCGGGAGTACTTGGATGTCCAGATGTCAGGGTGGGCGATTATGTCTATGTTCCTCCTTGCTGCTTGCAGCACATGGCGCAGTCCCCCGGTATGGTCGCGATGCCCGTGGCTGAGCACTATCTTGTCGATTTGTGAAAGGTCTATGCCCATGACGGCAGCGTTGTAGAAGGTGGAGATGCCCAGTCCTGTATCCAGCAGTACCTTGTAGCCATCAACCTCTACCAGCACACTCAGCCCCCATTCCGCCAGCAGCCCCACCCTGCCAGCCGTGTTTTCGCTTAGCGTTGTCAGTTTGACATCCATTTTCTCTCACTCCTCCCGCAGTATCAGCTTATCGCCCACTTTGCTACCGAGCAAAGCAGCAGCACTCCCGTCTTTGAGCGCTATCTCTAAGTAGTCATTGCTGTCAATTATGGCTACCAACCCATTTTTTTGGCTGTAGTACTGGCTTAACCCTGCTATTTTCTGACCAGCAATCTCAATGATAAACCTTTTGGTTGACAAATCAATGCCGCTGACGTTGGTGACCAGATTGCCGAAATGGTCTATGTGAATTATCTGTCCACACAGGTTGCCCTTGCTGTCATGGTGAGGCTGTGGCAGGTGAGCGACGTTGATTGCCCTCAGCCTTTCGCCGAATTTGCCCATAGCCGTGCCCAGTGATAGGTGAGCAGCAACCGGTGCCAGGATATCACGCCCGTGGAAGGTGGTGCTTGTTGGCTATCGCCAGTAGCGCTGGTTTGTGATTGCTACGGCTGCAGCCCCTTTGGGTAGCTGTATCTGCTGGAGTCCTGCTGCCGAATCTGTGGTAGGACTCGATGCTGGCTTTAGCTCTTGGATGATGTAGCTCAGCACTCCATTGTCCGGCGCCAGGAAGAAGGCGGAGTGGGTTTTGAGGATGACTAGTTTTCGCTGGCTGCCTACTCCTGGGTCAACCACTACAACGTGGACGGTTCCTCTGGGGAAATAGCTGTGGGTGGTACTGATGATGTACGCAGCCTGCAGGATATTCTGTGGCTCGATTGCATGGCTGATGTCAACGATTGAGACCTGTGGATTTATGCTGAGTATGACTCCCTTCATGCTGGCCACGTAGGCATCGCTATTGCCAAAATCAGTGGTCAGCGTTATCAGCGGAGCCATCTCAGCTCTTGCCCGTAACTAGGTGGCTAGCCTGACGACCATCAGAGAGAGTATCACGAAGAGAATGGCCAGTGCTACGGTGAACTGGAACAGGCGTTTTTCCACGCCTCGCCGCGTTCGATAGACGGTATCGGCCTGCCCGAATATGCCTCCCAAGCCACCTCCATGCACCTGCAGCATGATCACTCCGGTTAGGGCCAGGGCTACCACAATCTGCGCTATCAACAGGTAACTAGACATTTCTTTTTCCTCCAACTTTAGCTAACAGGATTTCTTTTGCCAGGTTCGGATTGGCACGTCCTTTGCTGGCTTTCATCACCTGCCCCACCAGAAAAGTCAGGGCTTGCTCTTTGCCAGCAGCAAAGTCGGACACCGCCTGGCTGTTATTGGCTATTATCTCTTCTACTATTTTGTCTATTTCTGAGCTATCGCTTATCTGGCTCAGACCTTTCTCAGTCACTATATCCCTGGCTTGCTTTCCGCTGTGGAACATCTCCTCGAACACTGCCTTGGCTGCGGGGCCGCTCAGCGTTCCCTGTTCCAGTAGAGCCAGCATTTCCAATAGGTGCTTTGGCGATACCCTGGTTTCTTCAATGTTGGTATTAGTGGCGTTCAGCAGGTGGCTGAGGTCCCCCAGGAGCCAGTTGCTCACCGTCTTGGCTTTCTTTTCTATATTTGTCCCGTTAGCTGCCTTTATTAGCCGCATGCACTCCTCGAAGTAGTTAGCCATCGTCGTAGAGTCAACCAGCAAATTGGCGTCATACAGGGGCAAACCATACTGGGACATGAATCTGTCCCTTCTGGCATCGGGAAGCTCGGGCAAATGCGACCTGATTTTTTCTACCCATGCTCTTTCGAAGACCATCGGCGGCAAATCAGGTTCCGGGAAGTAGCGGTAGTCATGGGCGTATTCCTTGCTCCGCTGGCTTACCGTGATTCCCTTATCGTCTACCCATCCCCTGGTCTCCTGCACCAGCCTGCTGCCCTTCTCCAGTACTTCCCTCTGTCGTTGTGCTTCGTAGTCCAGGGCGCGGTACACAGCCTTAAAGCTGTTCATGTTCTTTACCTCTACCTTGGAGAGATATTCCTTGGAACCCTTGGGGCGGATGCTGATATTGGCATCACACCTGAAGCTTCCCTCCTCCATGTTCCCCGTGGAAACGACCAGGTACTGGAGTATGGCTCTCAGCTTCATCAGGTATTGCCTGGCTTCCTCAGGTGAGCTGATGTCTGGCTCGCCCACGATTTCCATTAAGGGCACGCCGGCACGGTTGACATCCACCAGGCTGTAGCTTTCGCCCGTGGATGAAGTGCGGTGCAACAGCTTTGCCACGTCTTCTTCCAGGTGTACGCGGGTGATTCCGACTTTCCTTTGCTTTCCGTCTATGTC
This sequence comes from Chloroflexota bacterium, assembly GCA_016875925.1. Taxonomy (GTDB): domain Bacteria; phylum Chloroflexota; class Dehalococcoidia; order GIF9; family UBA5629; genus VGOF01. The sequence continues at coordinate 17,052 of VGOO01000001.1, read as the reverse complement.
CAGCATCAGCCAGCCGTGCTCACCGATGGGTGCATCGTACTGCGATATCTGGTATCCCTTCATCAAGTCGGGGTAAGGATAGTTCTTGCGGTCGAACTTGGCATGTTCGGCGATGGTGCAGTTTAGAGCCAGGGCGGTCATTACGGTATATTCGATTGCCTTCTGGTTGATGGAAGGCAGCACACCGGGCATGCCCAGGCAGATAGGGCAGACGTGGGTGTTCGGTGCGGTATTGGCGTAGTCAGCGCTGCAGGGGCAGAACATCTTGCTCCGGGTCAGCAGTTGAGCATGCACTTCCAGCCCTATTACAGTCTCGTATTCCACAACGTCGGTAAGTATATCAGCACCACTCGTAGTGAAGCAAACGATGCGGTATCTTAACTATCAATTGCCGATCCAGTCATTGCGAGTCCCGATACAATCGGGGCGTGGCAATCTCCCCACTCTGTCATTCTCGAGCCCTTCGACGGAAGGACGAAGAATCCGTTCGCCCTTCTTGCCTCTTGAGACTTGCAACTTGCATCTTGCAACTCCAGCTTATTGTTTGTCCACCGCCGGCAAAGCACACATACTCATTGCATCACTGGAAGAAATGACGAAGTGTATATAGCATCCGCGTCTGCTTTGAAATTGGAAAGGCAGCTAATAGTGTTGTCAAATTGTTGGATGCTGTGCTGGCACCTTGACACAGAAGAATGATAATGCGATACTTATAGTAATCATGGCTGCTTTACATAGATACAAACAAAGGCAGTTACAATTGTTACCGCCAGATTCAGCTTCGGCTATAATGGATGGGCAGAGATTGGTATATCGCCCGCTTCCTGCGGAGTACTCGACGTTCAAGTGTGGTCTTGATGAACCGGTACACAGATGGTTCCGTTTGACTCCTAGCTTTGGTCCCGAACTAGTCCGCGAAGTACTGGATGAGCTTTCCGTATCGAATGACCAGGTTGTGCTAGATCCGTTCGCTGGAGCAGGGACTACGCTAATCGAGTGCCAATTACACGCGATTAAAAGCTATGGGTTCGAGATCCATCCCTTCCTAAGTTGGGTAGCTCAGACTTCTTTAACTTGGGACTTGGATATTGATAGCCTTAGGATAAAACGTGAACAACTAAAAGAACGTTTTGCTTATCTCACACGAATCTTGCCCGATAATCTTGAGGATGCGCCGGTGGCGATCCCCAAAATTCACGACCCATACAGGTGGTGGCGCAAGGATATTCTCAGAGACATTCTTATTTTGAAATCGGCATTGAATGACGTCGCAGATAGCGCTCAAGTCGAATCTTTCCTAAGGCTTGTACTTGCGGGTGTACTTGTCCCTGACCTGACAAATGTTACATTAGGCCGGCTTCAGTTGCATTTCATTGACCGCAGCCAACATCGTATTAACGTGTGGTCAATATTTGACCGACACCTAGTACGTATGATCGAAGACTTGGCGGAAGTTCAAAAAAAGTGCTCACACAAAGCTGAATTAATAGTGTGTGACTCGACTCAAGTTCCTACTCAGTTAAATATAAGGCCAGTTGACTGTGTGATCACCTCTCCACCTTACCCAAATCGATATAGCTATGTATGGAATACCAGGCCTCATTTGTACCTATTTGATTTCTTTAATGAGGCAAGGCAGGCATCGGACTTAGACAAGTGTATTATTGGCGGAACGTGGGGAACAGCCACCTCAGTGCTCGCTAAGGGTAGAGTGGAACCTCTGTTTTCTGCTGTAACGACATGCATTGTACCAATTGCTGAGAAAATCAGGAAATCGGATAACTTGATGGCCAATTACCTAGTAAAATATTTTAATGGTCTATCCAAGCAGCTTGCCGAAATGGGGCGTTTTTTAAACAAGAGTGCTAAATTAGCTTATGTCATAGGCTGTTCGGAGTTGAAAGGAACATATGTGGAAACTGATGTGCTGCTTGCTGAAATTATGGAAAAAATGGGTTTCTCTATATATCAAATTCGTCGTCTTAGAAAAAGAAACAGCGGCGTAAATCTCTACGAATCAATCGTTTATGCTAAAAAGTCCTAAAATCAGTCGCCCCTCTTAATACAGGCATTGCACGCCTGCATGAAGGCATACGACGTGAAGATAGATTTCATTATGGCCATCACTTCATTCTCTAGTTCTTGTCTGATCGTTGGGCGCTCTAAGATTTCCATGACGTCCATGCCCAGTAATTCGGTTGTGAAATCTGTAGCCTTGATCCCAGCCAGAAAATTCCAGCCTGCTCGTGTGAGTCGAGCTATAGCTTCGTGGCGAGGGCTGATTCCACTGTAAATTAAGTATGCTGGAAATAGCCCTTCGTCCTTTACTAGACTAGCCAACTGAACGTCTTTCCTGAGTCTTGCGCTGTCATTGGGATTAAAGTTGTACCGAATCTCAATCGCTATTCCATTTACCACCGTCTCTCCTTTAAACCATCTAGCAATTAGTGTATCTAGGTGAGCCTGATCCTGCTGAGATGGCTTGCTTTTGCGTAGTACCAAGTCTGCTTCTAGTCCATTAACCTTTTCCACTACTTCGGAAAGCGAAAGCCCAAATCTTGCTGATGCTACAAAGCGTGGCAACTTGTCATACATTTCGCCGAGACGACGTCCAATACTTATGCTCATCCGCCCCATTAACCGAACAAGGACATATTCTGGACAAGCAAACGCAAACTGTCGGTATACGCTGTCGCCATGCAATGCCTCCAATTCTCGGGCAAAACTTTCTTTGCCAAAGTCATGCTCAACTTTCTCACGCCACCCAGATATATGCCAGTGCAGTGACTCCAGAAAATGCTTTTCAATTCGTTCTCTGGAGGTTTGGTCGTATTTGTAATTGCTACTCATCAACTATCCCAGGCATCAGTTGTTCAGGTTTGAGATTCATTGCGTTGGCAATCCTTACAATGTTAATAAGACTTACGTTTCGCTCTCCTCGTTCAATGCCACCAATATAGGTGCGATGTAAACCAGCTCTGTCGGCAAGTTCCTCTTGAGAAAGGCCTGCTTCCAAACGGCATTTCCTGACTCTCGCTCCGAAGAGTGTTCGAATATCTTTCATCTCATCCACATATGCAATCTTAAGAACATGATGACAATATGTCTACAGACTATGAGTACTATTTAAAAGGGAATTCACCTTTAGTTCTAGAGTGCCAAATTGGATTCAAACATAGCTCGGCTGGTACAACGCGGGATAAAACTATACTCGCACGCAGCAACAAAACTGACTTTTGTGCAGCGATGCCTGCTCAGTAGTGGGTGTGCTGGTCCCCGCCAACTGCGTTTTCGATAAGCTCGATGCGGGTGGCTTTGCCCTTCTGGTCAAGCTCCACGCCGACGAAGTCTATGCGCCACTGGGCGGGCAGTTTTTCGTGGCTGTTGATATATGACAGGGCGGTGGTGACGAGCTTTTCTTTCTTGGCGGCGGTCATCGATTCTTCGGGGGTGCCGAAGGCAGCGCTGGACTTGGTGCGCACCTCGACGAAGACCAGGCAGTCCTTTTTCTGGGCGACGATGTCTATTTCGCCATGGCGGCAGCGGAAATTGGTCTCGCGGATGCGGTAGCCTCTCTTCTTGAGGAAGTCCCTGGCCAGCTTTTCGCCAGTGGCGCCGAGGTCCTTGCGGTTCATAGTATGCGGCGGGTCTCCCTGACCGGGGCGAAGGAGTGGCGGTGTATGGGCGAAGGGCCAAGCTGCTGCAAGCAGGCACAGTGTTGCCTGGTGGCATAACCTTTGTGGTTGGCCAGGCTGTAGCCAGGGTGAGCCGAGTCCAGCTCTGCCATGATGCGGTCGCGGGTTACTTTGGCAACGATGGAAGCGCAGGCGATGGAGAGGCACAATTTATCGCCTCTGATTATGCCTTTTTGCCTGGTGCGCAGTTGGGGCAAGGTCAGGGCGTCTATGAGCAGGAAATCGGGAGAGCAGGCGAGTTGTTCTATAGCCCGGCACATGGCCAGCCTGGTAGCCTTGAAAATGCCGATGGAGTCTATAATCTGCGGTTCGATGATGCCCACGGCGGAGGCTATGGCAGACTCTTGAATCAGAATGCAGAGCTGATTGCGCCTGGTGGGCGGGACTTCTTTGCTATCGCGCACCAGTTTGAACCAGGGGAAATCGACATCCAGCGGCAGGATAACGGCAGCGGCTACAACCGGGCCAGCCAGAGCGCCGCGCCCTACCTCGTCAACGCCCGCAATGTGGCGATACCCCATCTGCATGAGCTTGTTTTCTTCGGCCAGGCCTGGCGGGTCAGCCCTGGTGCGATTTCTGGGCGATTTGGATTGTGCCACCGCCGATTACCTCGTTGCCCTGATAGAATACCACAGCCTGCCCCGGAGCGACAGCGCGTTGCGGCTGGATAAAGACGATGTTTGCCGAATCAGGCTGGGGATAAACGGTGGCTGGCGCCTCTGGCGAGCGGTAGCGTATTTTGGCGTTGACTGACAGCGGCTGCGATGGCGATTTGCCCGAAACCCAGTTCAGATTTACGGTGATAAGGCTGGAGCTGCCAAGCTGGCTCTCATCGCCAACCACCACACGGTTGGTAGAAGGCTCTATCCTGGTCACGTAGAGCGGCCTGGCGGTTGATAGCCCCAAACCATGTCTCTGGCCGATGGTGTAGAAGGCTGCGCCTCTATGCGTGCCCAGCACCTTTCCCTGCTCATCGACGATGTCTCCGGGTTCGGTGGTCATATGCTGACTCAAAAACGTGCCGTAGTCAGCGGCGACGAAACAGATATCCTGGCTGCTGGGCTTGCCGGCGATAGGCAAGCCTTTCTTTCGGGCCAGGTCTCGAACCTGCCGTTTGCTGTAATTGCCCAGTGGGAAGAGGATGCGTGCCAGCTTTTTCTGTGTCAGCGTGTATAGCATGTAGGACTGGTCTTTATCGGGGTCCATGCCTTTGAGCAGATGGTAGGCGTTGTCATGATGTTCTACTCCGGCGTAGTGCCCGGTAGCGAGGTAGTCGGCGTCCAGCTCAAGGGCATGCTCCAGCAGAAAGCCGAACTTAATGTGCTGGTTGCAGGAGATACAGGGATTGGGTGTGTGTCCCTGAGCATATTCCCTGATTAGATACTGGATAACATGCTCCTTGAATTCCTGTTCCAGGTCGAGGACGTGGAAGGGTATGCCCAGTATGTGGCATGTTTGTTCGGCATCGCTGATGTTCCGGTCAGGATTGGCAAATTGGCTTTTGCCAGACGAAGTGGCTTCATTTGTGGTCCATAGCCGCATGGTGACGCCGACGACTTCATGTCCAGCTTCCTGAAGCATCAGGGCTGCCATGGAGGAGTCAACACCGCCGCTGAGGGCTACGACTATGCGTTTCTTGGGCATGGCATAAAAATCCGGGAAAGGGTCACCTGTCCTTCCCATGAAGGACCTGTGGGCAGGTGACACCCAGAAAACATGTATGGGCGTACCTTCAGGTGCGCCCGCAAGACAGGCGGGCGGGTTTTCAAACCCGCCCCTACACAATTCATGCTATTTTGGGACAGTCTTACCTGAATATGCCTGCATTGCCTGCAAAAGCTGGTTCACTTTATTCCAGATAATGGTCTTGAGCTGGTTCCTGGGCAGGGTGGCATCTATTACCATCCAGCGTGCCGGCTCCTGGGCTGCCATCTGGCGATAACCTTCCCTGACTCTGTGATGGAAGGTAATGTCTTCAGCCTCGAAGCGGTCATGGTTCCTGGCGTTCTTGCGAGACAGGCCTTTGTCTGCGGGCATGTCCAGCAGTATGGTCAGGTGCGGCTTGATGCCGGCAGTGGCCATATCGTTGATAGCTTTGATAGTGGCTAAATCAATGCCCCGCCCATAGCCCTGGTACACGGCTGTGGAGTCGGCGAAGCGGTCGCAGATAACCACTTTGCCTTCCTGCAAACTGGGCCGAATAACCTCGTTGACCAATTGGACACGCGAGGCGGCGAAGAGCAGCACCTCAGCCTCTGGTGAAAGGCGGTCTTGGCGTTTTCTTTTTAGCAAGTATCGCAGCTCTTTGCCCAGTGCGGTGCCGCCGGGCTCGTGGGTTAACTCTGCCGGGATGCCCAGGCGAACGAGCTTTCTCCACAGGGCTTTAGCCTGTGTGCTCTTGCCACAGCCCTCGCCACCTTCGAAAGTGATGAACAAAGCCAAAATCGTCTCTCCGAAATGCTCCCAAGATGAAGTTGATTATATGCTCAGCCCTTGAGAATCCTGACTCTTCTCTGCGGCTCTTTGCCCGAGCTGTGTGAGAACAGGTTGTGCCGTTCAGCCAGCATATGCTGCAAGCGTCGGATGTAGGCATTCTGCGGGCTCAGCTCTACGGAGCTTTTTCCCTCTATTATCTGGGTTACTGCCTGTTCTGCCTCGTCCATAGCTGAGCTAAATGTGGCATCTTTGTGTGGCCCAAACATGGTGTCGAGGCATTGCTTTAGCTGAAGCGGGTTGTTGCTCTTGAGTGCATAAATGGGAATGCCTGCTGCCTCTGCGTCCCTTATCTTCTGTGGTTTGCGATGGTAGTAATTCTTGGTGGTCAGGAGTACGGTTGCCTTCTTGAGGTCGATGGTGAAGTCCAGGTGAACGTGTCTTTCCCTGGCGGCGTCCTCCATCTTAGCGCGGTTGACGCCGAAGAGATAGATATGCTGCGTTTCCCGTCGTGGCTCCAGGTTATGCCTGTTGATGACATGGGAAGCCACCAACTCGCCTTTCTTGATTTCGCCATCCGGGTCTAGCCATCGTATCTCGCTTTTCTGGGGGTTACCGTGGAGAATGGCGTCCACGGCTTCAGCCACGTCGGGGTGAATCACCACCCTGTCCCGCTCCTGTATTTCGACCACTATGTGAAATGTCGGCGGCGCCTTGCGTTCCAGGATGGATTTCTGGGTGCGGCGGCGCCGCGCCTCTTCGTCTCCCAGCGTTACCGACTGTATACCGCCTATAAGGTCTGATAGTGTGGGGTTTATCACCAGGTTTTCCAGGTTATTGCCGTGGGCGGTGCCTACAAGCTGTACACCGCGTTCGGCGATGGTGCGAGCGGCTTCGGCCTCGAGGGTGGTACCTATTTCGTCCACGATGATGACCTCTGGCATGTGATTTTCTACTGCCTCGATCATGACTGCGTGTTGCATAGTAGGGGTGGGCACCTGCATTCTGCGTGCATGCCCAATGGCGGGATGTGGTATATCGCCGTCACCGGCGATCTCGTTGGAGGTGTCTACCACTATCACCCGTTTTTTTAGGTCATCAGCTAAAACCCGTGCCACTTCCCGCAGCATGGTGGTTTTACCTACCCCTGGCCGCCCCAGAAGCAAAACGCTCTTTCCGGACTCGACCAGATCCTGAATTATTTTCACTGTGCCAAATACGGCTCTGCCCACGCGGCAGGTCAGGCCGATGACACGACCGCTACGGTTCCGTATGGCGGATATCCGGTGTAAAGTGCGCTCGATGCCAGCACGGTTGTCGCCGCTGAAACTGCTAATGCGGGAGACCACGTATTCGATATCTGCCTGGGCAACCTCTTCGCTGCCGAGGACTATTTCGCGTTGGGGGTATCGTGCTTCGGGAAGGCGTCCCAGGTCCAGGACGATTTCCAGTAGCTCGCCGTTGTCGGTTTGTTGAGCCAGCGCGTGATGGATGCGCGGTGGCAGGACGTGGAGCAGGGCGTCTAAATCATCGGCTACTACCTTGGGCAATAGCTTCTCCTGTGACTAGGTCGAGGAAATATTTATGGAATCTGGAATCGTCAGTTAATTCGGGATGAAAAGCGCAGGCAATGGTCTTTCCTTGCCTGGCGGCAACAATGTTGCAGTTTAATCGACATAAGATGTCAACCCCGGGATTTACCCGACCTATTACTGGTGCGCGGATGAAGATGCCGCGGAAGGGTTTATCTCCCAGGGCTGGGATTTCAAGGTCGGCTTCAAAGCTGTCAACCTGGCGGCCGAAGGCGTTGCGTTGAACCTCGATATCGATAGCGCCGATTGGTTGCCACTGCAAATCGCTTGCTTTGTTGGCAAGAAGTATCATGCCGGCGCAGGTGCCGAACAGGGGGAAGCCTTTAGCGGCTAGCAGGTGCAATGGCTCTATCAAATTGTGTTCATGCAGGAGCTTGCTGATAGTAGTGCTTTCGCCGCCTGGGATGACGAGACCGTCGAGGGAATCAAGTTGGGAAGGCAAGCGGACGGGGATGGCTTCGGCCCCCAGCGCACAAAGCATTTGTATGTGTTCTGTCACAGCTCCTTGGAGAGCCAGGACACCGATCTTCACTCTACCAGCCTCTACTGGCCAGCAGCTCCTCTGGCGGGATAGTCTTTATGTCCAGCCCAGGCATTGCAGCACCTAAGCCTTTGGAAACTTCAGCGATGATTGCCGCGTCCTGACAGTGCGTGGTTGCTTTTACTACGGCCTTAGCTCTGGATGCCGGGTCGCTGGATTTGAAGATGCCCGAACCTACGAAGACGCCATCAGCGCCTAGTTGCATCATTAATGCAGCATCCGCAGGGGTGGCCACGCCGCCGGCGGCGAAGTTTACCACGGGCAATTTCCCTGTCTTGTGTATTTCCAACACTAACTCGAGCGGGGCACCCAGGTTTTTAGATTCGGTTGTCAGCTCGTCTAAGGGCATGCCCTGGATTTTGCGTATGCCATCCTGGACAGCTCTCATGTGTCTCACGGCTTCTACGATGTTGCCAGTGCCGGCCTCCCCCTTGGTACGGATCATGGCAGCGCCCTCAGCAATGCGGCGCAGGGCTTCGCCCAAGTCGCGACAACCGCAAACGAAGGGAACCTTGAAGTCGTGCTTCCAGATGTGGTGGCTTTCGTCTGCCGGTGTCAACACCTCGGACTCATCGATGAAGTCCACGCCGAGGGCTTCCAGTACCTGGGCCTCGACAAAATGACCAATCCGGCATTTTGCCATGACTGGGATGCTGACTGCTTTCATTATGGCGGTGATTATGGTTGGGTCTGCCATGCGAGCCACGCCACCGGCAGCCCTGATGTCGGCAGGCACGCGCTCCAGCGCCATGACGGCACAGGCGCCGGCATCTTCGGCGATCTTAGCGTGCTCTGGAGTAACCACATCCATGATTACCCCGCCTTTGAGCATCTGGGCTAACCCTGATTTGACCTTCCAGGTACCGGTATCGGCTTTGTCTTTCATGTAACTAATGACCTTTTAATATATTGTACATGGCTTGCTTCTAGCTATCAACCGAAGCTGTTTTTCTTCCCTAAATTATAACATCTCTCTGCTGCAAAGCGAATTTCAAAAGGCTTGTGTTATAATCCGACACATGAGAATTCTGGGCATCGAGACCTCTTGTGACGAGACTGCGGTGGCTGTGGTTGAAGATGGCACCAAAATCCTGTCAAATGTGGTAGCTTCTCAGGTTGATATCCATGCCAGATATGGTGGCATCGTTCCCGAGGTGGCTTCAAGGCAGCACATGCTGACTATTTTGCCGGTCTTGAAACATGCTATGTTCCAGGCGAAGGTGAGTTGGCAAGATGTAGACGCTATTGCCACTACCTTTGGGCCTGGGCTATCTGGTTCTTTATTGGTGGGTGTGAATGTGGCTAAAGCTAGTGCCTTGGCACAGGGATTGCCGCTTATTGGCATAAACCATCTCGAGGCGCATATCTATGCCAACTGGCTGGAGGGTAACCAGCCTTTTTTCCCTTGCCTATGTCTAATTGTCTCGGGGGGGCATAGCGACCTGGTGCTGATGAGTGAGCATGGGAAATATCAAAGGGTAGGACGAACCCGCGATGATGCTGCTGGAGAGGCTTTTGATAAGGGGGCTAGGATATTGGGATTAGGCTATCCCGGTGGTCCAGCTATCGAAGCCGCGGCCAAGGATGCAGTGCCTTCTTTGTCCTTGCCCAGAGCTTGGCTTAGAGGCAGTGATGATTTCAGTTTCAGCGGCTTGAAAACCGCTTTGCTCCATCTGGTGCAGAAGCGCGGTTCTCTTGATGCTGCATGGGTGGCTGAAGCTGCGGCTAGCTTTCAGCAAGCCATCATCGAAGTTCTGGCCACCAAGGCAATAGCTACTGCTAAGCGGTTAGGCGTCAGGCAGATTCTGCTCTCTGGTGGCGTAGCTGCTAATAGGGCTTTGGGTAGCTATTTCGCCAGCCATTGTTCACTTCCCTTTCACATACCTCGGCCTGGCTTATGTACTGACAATGCGGCGATGATTGCTGCCTGTGCCTATTATCGTTTCCAGGCTGGCGTGGTGGACGATTATAGTTTGGATGTGGTACCCGGCCTGATTATCAGTTAGCGCTTATGGGACAGGCGGCACAATCTCGGAAGCGACAATAATTTTTGAAGATGTGTAGCAGCCCCTGTTGGCTACAGGCTGTCAGGCGTGCACAGGGAGCAATTAGTAGCTGCTGTCTCATGTAGTGGGTCAGTTCGTTATCTGCTGGTTTTGGAAGGCGGTGGTAGGTTTTGACGGCTTTGTATTCCAGCTTGGGGTCCTGGGATATTCTGCTCCAGGCAGAGGCGAAAGGCAGTACGATATTGACGGCCATCTCAATAGCCTTGTCGTGTCCAATGAGCGCAGCACTTCTTGGACAGGCTGCGCCGAAGTCGTAATGGTTGGCCCAATAGCCTTGTGCTGGGGTGGTAAGGCGGTCTATTAGCCGGCGATATGCGATTTCTTCTGTGGGTTCTGTTATTAGCTTCAGAATGCCCTGCAACAGGCCATGCTTGTGATATTTGCTGATGAGGCAACTCAAGGCAATAAGTCGCCGGGTGGGGAAATTGTCAGGGCGCACCCTGAAAAAACACCAGTCTGTTTCACTCATGACATTTGGCAGTCCGAGTGTGCGCCAGTGCTCTTCCAGCTCTTCAGCCTCTGAGTTTGCAACTGGCTTTTGTTTTGACCTGGCCCGCTGGCAAGGTAACAGACCGGCGGCCCCCAGGATGAGTGCTTGTTGCCTTTTCTCTTTCGGTGGTTGTAGCTGCAGAATGGAATCGAGTGTCATTTTGTTAGCTAAACTTAGGAAAGCCTCACTGTTCTGGCTATAACCCAGAGCTCTGGCCAGGCCTTCGAAGAGCACCTGGTCTGGTTTTTTTCTCGTCAGGGCACTCAGGAAAGAACCAGCTTTGTCAACAAATCTCTGTTTTCCGGCAGCAGTCAGTAGCTCCGTTAGGTGTTCTGCTGATAGCCTTGTTATGTGCGGACATGGTGGTGAGCCTTGCAAACGGGCATTCGGTTGCTCATTTAGAATATCCAGGTATTGTCTGGTAGCCGGACTCAAGCTTATGGTGGGGATGGCCCTCCCATTTTGGAGTGTGGTGGGAGCTGGACTGTCCCGCCGATATACAACGTGAAGGACTGTGCTATTGTATCTGGAGTCGTGGTGATGTCTGTGGCTATACCACTGCTTGTTCGTGACGTGAATCTCGATGCTGCCGTGAACTTTTTGCCCGTTTATGAGCAGTACGGCGTCCTGGAAGTCACCACCTACCCCGTGGCTGAACCTGCCCGGGTGTATTACCTGTACGTTTTCGCCGGAGTCAGCCACGAACCGGGTGACACGGTTGCTCTGCCAGATATGTGCTACGAGGTTCTCTGAGACAGTGGATTTCATATTACTTTACACGTTTGCGTGTAGCAATTGGCAAAATAAAAACATCCAATCACCTCGAGTGTCCGATACGTTTTTCTCCATAACCTTGGATGTCTGTGTATCTTGTGAACGCTGGTGCTCTGGCTTGACGCAACTCACTCATTTTTCGATTTGTAGCTGAAGCTACAGCGTTCGGCGACGATAGTGAGTAGCTTGGCTGATGCGCCACGCGGCTGGTACATGCCGGTCTCCCATTCGCTTATTGTCTGCTGGCGGGTGCCCAATTCCTCGGCCAGCTTGGATTGTGTTAGCCCGAGGTGTTTTCGCAGTGCCCGGATGCGTTGTTTATCCCATTTCGTCTGCTTGCTCTGCTTAACCATCTCTATATTAGATTATACACGGTATAGTGTAAATAATCAAGAAAGCGCTACGGGGGTTTGGTTGAGATTCTACGAAAGTGATGGTTTCAGCAGGCTTGAAATGCTATTATCAAAGAATACGCGGGCTAATGTCTGTGTGGACATATCTCTTCCTGTAATGGCAAAATTAAGGGACTTTAAAAGTGCTACAGAGGTGAGCTAGATGCCTATTTATGAATATAACGCTATCAGCGATGGCTGTGGTTATTGTCGGCGGGGCTTTGAGGTTCTGCAGAAGATAGGCGAAGACCCTCTCGACAGATGTCCTAAGTGTCGCGGGCTTGTTAGAAGGGTACCTTCCCCATTTCGCGCCTGCGTGGCGGAGACGCCGGAAGAGGCGGCAAAGATTGAATCTAAGATACGAGATTATGAGCAAGAGGGGATGTGGAGCCACGCCGCCGAGACAGCGGACAAAGCAGGTTTGGATGAAAGGGCAAGAGAAGATTACAAGAAAGCAGGTTACGATATGTAGCCCACTTTTGCCCGGTGATATCCTTAACTTAGCGCTCCAGGTCTTTACAAGTATATTTCTTTGTGTTAATATAATTAGCAGTCTCTACCCGAGACTGCTAAAATTAAATATAAATCAGATACAGGAGGTGTTAGATGGCGACTAAACTTCAACCTTTGGGTGATCGAGTGGTAGTTAAGCCTATACCCAAAGAGGAGGTCACCAAGGGCGGTATCGTCCTGCCGGATACGGCTAAGGAAAAGCCCCAGGAGGGCAAAGTGCTTGCTGTGGGGCCAGGTAAGCTGACAGAAGATGGCAAGCGTATAGCCATGGATGTCAAAGTGGGTGATGTGGTGATCTATGCCAAGTATGGCGGCGCCGAGATCAAAGAGGACGATGAGGAGCTGATTATCCTCAGGGAAAGCGATATACTGGCCAAGAAAGGCTAGTGGTGAGAATAAGTCTGATTAAGGATTGCATAATTAAGGAGGTATTTAGGAATGGCGAAACAAATTTTGTATGGCGAAGAGGCAAGACGCTCCCTTAAAGCAGGCATCGATGCGTTGACTAGTGCAGTCAAGGTCACACTGGGGCCGAAAGGACGTCCTGTGGCTCTGGATAAGAAGTGGGGTGCACCTTCGGTAATCAACGATGGTGTGACGATAGCCAAGGATATCGAGCTACCCGATCCCTTTGAGAATATGGGTGCCCAACTGGTTAAAGAAGCTGCCAGCAAGACCAACGACAAGTGCGGCGACGGTACTACTACAGCGACAGTCCTGGCGCAGGCAATTGTGAATGAAGGTTTCAAGAACATAGCTGCCGGTGCTGATGCTATGGCTCTAAAACGCGGTGTCGAAAAGGGCGTAATCGCCATCGTGGGAGAACTGAAGAAAATGGCGATTCCGGTGACTACTAAGGAGCAGGTAGCCCAGGTGGCAACCATATCTGCAGTCGATGCTGAGATTGGTAACTTGATTGCTGAAGTCATGGAGAAAGTGGGCAAAGACGGCGTGATTACCGTGGAGGAATCTAAGGGCCTGCTGTTTGAGACGGACTTTGTGGAGGGTATGGAGTTCGACCGCGGCTACATCAGCCCATATTTCATCACCAATCCGGAGTTGATGAAATGCGAGTTGGAAGACCCTTATATCTTGATTACGGACAAAAAGATCTCGGCGATAGCGGAGCTGTTGCCGGTTCTGGAAAAAATTCTTCAGGTCTCTAAGAACTTGGTGGTTATCGCTGAGGACATAGAGGGTGAGGCCCTAGCAACGCTGGTGGTGAATAAGCTCCGTGGTACGCTCAATTGCCTGGCGGTTAAGGCTCCGGGTTTTGGCGACAGGCGCAAGGCAATGCTGGAGGATATTGCCGTTCTGACCGGCGGCAAGGTCATTTCAGAGGAGGTTGGCAGAAAGCTCGATTCGACTACTGTGGCTGACCTTGGCAGGGCTCGCAAGGTGGTAGCGGATAAGGACAACACCACCATTGTCGAAGGCAAGGGGTCTGAAGATGACATCAAAGCTCGGATCAAGCAGATTAAGGCACAGATCGATGAAACCACCTCTGACTACGATAAGGAAAAACTCCAGGAAAGACTGGCTAAATTGGCCGGTGGCGTGGCAGTAATTAAAGTGGGAGCAGCCACTGAGGTTGAACTAAAAGAGAAAAAACACAGGGTAGAAGATGCTCTTTCAGCTACCAGGGCAGCGGTTGAGGAAGGTATACTGCCTGGTGGTGGTGTTGCCGTACTTAATGCCTCGGTGGCTCTGGAAAAGATCAAGGCTGAGGGCGATGAGGCCACAGGTTTGGCCATTTTGAAGCGAGCACTTGATGAGCCGTTACGTTGGATAGCCATAAACGCTGGTGAAGAGGGCTCGGTTGTCGTGGACAAAGTTAAGAGGAGTAAGAAAGGCGTAGGCTTTGATGCCGTAAAGATGGACTATGGCGACATGGTAGCCAGGGGTATCATTGACCCGCTCAAGGTTACCAGGACTGCGTTGGAAAATGCTTCCAGTATCGCTAACATGATCCTGACTACTGAGTCTCTGGTGGCCGATATACCTGAGAAGGAGAAGGCACCAGCAGCACCACCGATGCCGGAGTATTAATTAGACACTGATAAATCGGTATTGAAGAGAGCCGCCTCACGGGCGGCTCTCCCTTTTGGCAAATCGGTTATAGAGCTTGAGCAAGCTGGCTATTGGTTCTTGTTTTTCAACAGGCCCCACAATTGCCAGGTTTAACTTTTCTTGTACCAAAACTTGGTTGGCTACTCGCTTTAAGTCATCCAAAGTCGTAGCCTCGATTATCTCTATGACATCATCGGCGGTCAATATCTGATTGGTGAGTATTGCCTGTGCTCCAAACCAGGCGGCGACATTGCGACTATTCTCCAGACCTATGAGCAGCCGTCCCTTGGCCATTTCCTGGGCCTTTTTAAGCTCATTTTGGCCTATACCTTCTTTAAGCTTTGCTACCTGAAAAAGTATAGCCTTTAGTGCTTCCTCCAGGCGTTGGAGGTCAACGCCAGCGTGGACTATAACTGCCCCAGTATCTGTGAGATGGTCGGTATAGCTGTGGATGTCATAGGCTAGCCCTTGTTTCTCCCTGATCTCGGTGAATAATCTGCTGCTCATCCCCTCGCCCAGTATCATGCTCATCAGGTCGAGGGCAAAGCGGTCAGGGTGGAAAAGCGACAGGCCTGGAATGCCCAGGCATAGGTGCACCTGTTCAGTATTACGAAACTCTATGTTTAGTTTGGCTGCCTTTTGATTGTCTTTGCTGGGGGGAGGCGTGGACACGTCTCGTGGTTTCCATTTTCCCAGAGACTTGCGAATGGCGTCTGTTACCTGCTTATCTTCAATCTGTCCTGCTATGCTGATTACGGTGTTGTTGGGCGTATAGCGGCTGGTGAAGAAGTCGAGTATCTGTTGGCGAGTCATGGCGCTCACTGTCTCTTTATTGCCAGCGATATCGCGTCCCAATGGTTGCCCTGGCCATAGCAGTTCATCGATGAGCATCTCCACTCTTTGGCGTGGTGAATCAAGGCTCATGTTTATTTCTTCGATGATCACCTGTCTTTCGCGGCCTATGTCATTGGCATCAAAGCGAGGATTGAGTAGCAGGTCGACGAGGACATCAAGTGCCAAGTCAAAATGCTGGCTGGCTACTCTGCACCAGAAAGTAGTTATCTCTTTGTCAGTGCCGCCGTTGATTATGCCGCCGACGCCTTCGATAGCTTCGCTGATCTCTTTTGAGGTGCGGCGTTTTTGTGTGCCTTTGAAGCAGAGGTGCTCGATGAAATGGGATACTCCGGCCTCGGAGTCAGATTCGTAGCGTGCTCCGGCCCCTATATAGAATATTATCGAGACTGAACGGGTTTGGGGCGTGCTGCAAGTGATGATGCGTAACCCGTTCTCTAGTTTGGCTTGGTGGTACATGTCCTTAGCATTTTACCCGTCGATGGGTTGGTGGTCAATGAAATGAATTGGTTTCGTTGACGTTTTATCGTTTCATTGCTATACTTTGAGTTCGATTCCACGATTGAAAAGGAGTGTTCAGGATGAAAGTATCCACTGCCAGAGTTGCGTTCATGGATGTCGCTGTTCCTAGGGTTGGTCTTCTTTGGGATGTGGGGCTGGTGGTTGGCTTTGCTTGTCTCACTGCTTTATGTGCACAGATAAGCTTCTGGCTGGGGGTTGTCCCTATCACGGGACAAACCTTTGGTGTTCTATTGTCGGGTGCTCTTTTGGGCAGTCGTCGGGGTGCCTTAAGCCAGCTTACCTATCTGGCAATAGGCGCTACGGGGATTCCGTACTGGTTTGCGTTGGGCGGGACGATAGGTGTTGCCCGTCTTGTGGGACCGACGGGGGGCTATCTGATAGGTTTTGTAGCGGCTGCCTTTATCGTCGGCTGGCTGGCTGAGAGGGGTTGGGATAGGCGTGTGGGGACTGCAATCATAGCCATGCTCGCTGGCAGTATTGTCATGTATGTCTTTGGTCTGGCCTGGCTGAGCCGTTTTGTCCCTGAAGGCACGGTTTTGCAAGCGGGGCTTTATCCCTTCATTGTCGGAGATCTTGTCAAGATAGTTGCTGCAGCCTTAGCTGTCCCTGCTGGTTGGCTGCTTCTGAGACGGCTGAAGGGCTATTAGGGACAAGGCTTTGCTCATGGCGTGAGCTTTCTTTGGGGTCATCGCTTTGGATATTAATTGGCTAGGGCATTCCTGTTTCCGTATCAAGGGCAAGGAGGCTGTACTTGTTACAGACCCTTGTCATCCTGGTATCGGATATGCGCTAGGCAGATTGCAGGCCGATATCGTCACCCTCAGTCATTTCCATCCCGGACATTCCTATACTGAAGCTATTTCCAACGATTTTAAGACCATCAGCAGCCCCGGCGAATATGAACTTAGGGGCACTTTTATCACCGGTATGACGACCTTTCATGATGCGGAAAAAGGAAGCAAGCTAGGCAAGAATACTGTCTATTTGATTGAGTGTGATGGCATGACCCTGTGTCATCTGGGAGACCTTGGCCATCTGCCGGATTCTACTCTGATGGAGGCCCTTGGAGAAATAGACGTACTTTTATTGCCTGTTGGCGGCGTTACTACTAT